>JACOVZ010000001.1 GCA_016177065.1 Candidatus Wildermuthbacteria bacterium
CCTTCGGTAAAACTCAGGGCTATTCTCTGGCTCCTTGATTTAGTCAAGGTGTGGATAACTCAACTAAGTCAAGTTTGGCTACATTTTGATTTCAATGTCCACACCGGCAGGAAGATTAAGGCTTGTTAAGGCCTCAATCACTTTCTGGGTGGGGTTTAAAATATCAATGAGGCGTTTGTGCACTCTCATCTCAAACTGCTCTCTCGCATCTTTGTGAATGAACGAGGAGCGGTTCACGGTATACTTCCTGATTTCGGTGGGAAGAGGAACCGGGCCTACAATCTCGCATCCCTCCCTGACCACGGTATCAATAATCTGCTTGCAGGAAGTGTCTATCACCTTATGGTCATAGGCGCCAAGGCGTATCCGCAGCTTTTGCTGGGGCGAGGCTTCATGCTTTGTTTTTGACGCTTTGGGTGGCATAGATTGTAAAGATCAGCTCGCTGCAAAAAGCATTATTTTGAGATCTTGGTTACCACGCCTGCTCCAACTGTTTTCCCTCCTTCTCTGATAGCGAATCTCTGCTTCTCTTCCATGGCGATAGGCTGAATGAGCTTAACGGATACGTTCACGGTATCGCCTGGCATAACCATTTCAGTGCCTGTCGGCAATGTCACGTCTCCAGTCACGTCAGTGGTTCTGAAGTAAAACTGAGGCTTGTATCCGTTGAAGAACGGCGTGTGCCTTCCTCCTTCCTCTTTGGTGAGAACATACACTTCAGCGTCAAATTCCGTGTGAGGAGTAAGGGTTCCCGGCTTTGCCAAGACCTGCCCTCTTTCAATGTCTTCTTTTTTCAAGCCTCTGAGAAGAATGCCGACGTTGTCTCCGGCTCTTGCTTCATCCAGTGTTTTGTTGAACATTTCCATGCTCACTGCAACAGCTTTGGTGGTAGCCTTCAACCCGACCAGCTCAACCTCTTCATTGGCTTTCACGATTCCCCGCTCCACTCTTCCTGTTGCGACAGTTCCTCTTCCTTCAATGGTGAAGACATCTTCCACTGCCATAAGGAAGGGCTTGTCTGTCTCTCTCACGGGCTCAGGAATGTATTCGTCTGCGGCTTTCATCAATTCAAGAATCGGCTTTGCGGATTCATCATCAGCTGACTTTGCTTCAAGAGCTTTCAATGCGGATCCGCGGATCACGGGAACCTGGTCTCCGGGGAAGTTGTATTTCTTGAGCAATTCTCTCACCTCAGATTCAACCAAGTCAATGATTTCAGGATCGTCCACCGCGTCGCACTTGTTACGAAACACAATAATGGAAGGCAGCCCGACCTGGCGCGCCAGAAGAATGTGCTCTCTGGTTTGAGGCATTGGGCCGTCTGGAGCTGACACGACAAGAATAGCGCCATCCATTTGAGCGGCTCCCGTGATCATGTTTTTAATGTAGTCTGCGTGGCCTGGAGCGTCTATGTGCGCATAATGGCGCTTCTCCGTTTCATATTCCAGGTGGGAAATGTTAATGGTGATCCCTCTCGCCTTTTCTTCCGGAGCTGAGTCAATCTGGTCTACTGACTTGTCTGAAGCTGTAAAACCCTTCAATTTGAGAATATGGAGAATCGCAGCCGTGGTGGTCGTTTTCCCGTGGTCAACGTGGCCGATTGTTCCAATGTTCACATGGGGTTTTGTTCGCTCAAATTTTCCTGCCATGATGTAATATAGTTATTATTTGATTAGTGAATTATATTAGACTGTTTGATGTGATGTATTATAGCGGCAAATCGTCTACTGTCAATTCTCCGCTGTCTGGATCTTGCTCTGGAATATCCTGGAGCTCAGGCTCCTCTTCTGGCATGCCCTGCGGAGTTTCCTTCTGCCCATTTTGGTACAACGAAACTATCAGCGTCGGATTTCCGTTTTCTACAATGATGATTTTCCCTCCTTCCCTTTGAAGGATTGCTTTCAAGTCGTTTAGATCCATGAAACTATCTCCGTTTCCCTTCAATGATCTCCTGCGCTATATTCTGAGGCACTGCCTCATATTTGTCAAACTCCATCGTAAAGGTTCCTCTTCCTTCTGTCAACGATCTCAGGGTCGTGGAATACCCGAACATTTCAGAAAGAGGCACTTTTGCGGCAATAACTTTGGTATTCAAACGATCCTGAGTTTCTTCAATCTGCCCCCTCTTTGAAGAAATGTCGCCGATCACGTCTCCGAGAAAATCCGGAGGAATGACAACCTCAAGCTTCATGATAGGTTCAAGAATGACGGGATCTGCTTTTCTGCATCCCTCCTGAAGAGCCATGGACGAAGCCATTTTGAACGAAAACTCGGAAGAATCCACCTCATGGAATGATCCGTCAAGCAGGGTGACCGCAATATCAACGATGGGATACCCGGCCACAACTCCCTTATCCATGGCTTCTCTGATTCCTTTTTCAATGGGAGGAAAGAATTCCTGGGGAATGGCGCCTCCCTTGATCTTGTTGATGAATTCAAAGCCCTGGCCCCGTTCTTTCGGATCAACGCGGATGATCACGTGGCCGTATTGGCCTCTGCCCCCTGACTGCCTGATGTATTTTCCTTCAGCTTCCACTCCCTTTCTGGCAGTCTCCTTGTACGCGACCTGAGGTCTCCCCACATTCGCTCCCACGCCAAACTCCCTTTTCATTCTGTCTACGATAATCTCAAGATGAAGCTCTCCCATTCCCGCAATGAGCGTGTCTCCGGTTTCCAGATCAGATTTTACCTTAAATGTAGGATCTTCCTCGGAAAGCTTCTTAAGAGAAAGCCCCATTTTTTCCTGGTCTGCTTTGGTTTTCGGCTCAATGCGTATGGAAATAACAGGCTCTGGAAACGCAATCTTTTCAAGAATAATGGGATTGTTCGCATCGCACAGGGTGTGCCCCGTGCTCGTTGCCTTCAACCCGACAGTGGCCCCGATATCTCCCGCAAACAATTCTTCCACTTCCTCCCTGTCATTGGCATGCATGCGGAACATTCTGCTGATTCTCTCGGTTTCTCCGCTTGTGGTATTCAAAACATAGGATCCCTTTTCCAAGGTTCCAGAATACACCCGAAAAAATGTGAGCGTTCCCACATAGGGGTCTGTCGCAACCTTGAAGGCAAGCGCTGAAAAAGGATCCGTATCTGAAGGATGCCTTGCAATCGCTTCCCCTGTTTTCGGGTCTGTCCCTTTGACAGGAGGAAGATCCAAGGGGTTTGGAAGATAGTCCACGACTCCATCCAGCACAAGCTGAACTCCTTTATTCTTCAGAGAAGATCCGCAGAACACGGGAACCAAGGAAGTCCTCAGCACCGCTTTTCTCAGGACTTTTCTCAGCTCTTCTTCCGGTATTTCTTTCTCTTCCACATACTGCGCAAGAAGATTTTCGTCTTCAGCCGCTATCTTCTCCACCATTTTTTCTCTCCACTTCTTGGCCTCTTCCATAAGGGGCGACGGAACCTCAATTTCCTTGACGCTCTCTCCGAAGTCTCCTTCAAAGGCGTATCCCTTCATTGAAAAAAGATCAAAAACTCCCGCAAACGCGTCTTCTTCCCCTATGGGCAGCTGCACAGCAACGGCATTCGGAGTAAGCTTGGTGTGTATGGACTGGAACGCCTTTTCAAAGGATGCTCCGGTTCTATCTATCTTGTTCACAAAGCAAATGCGGGGAACTCCGAACTTATCCGCTTGGCGCCACACGGTTTCAGACTGAGGCTCAACTCCCGCGACTCCGTCAAACACGACCACAGCTCCGTCTAACACTCTCAAAGAACGCTGGACTTCAGCCGTGAAATCAATGTGGCCTGGAGTGTCAATGATATTGAAGCGGTATTCGTTTTCTTTTTTTCTCTCGTCCCTCGTTCTTGTCCAAAAACACGTGGTTGCTGCCGACGTGATGGTGATTCCCCGCTCTCTCTCTTGCACCATCCAGTCCATAATCGTAGTTCCTTCGTGCACCTCCCCTATTTTGTGGGACATTCCGGTATAAAACAAAATGCGCTCGGTTGTTGTTGTCTTTCCGGCGTCAATGTGCGCAATGATCCCGATATTTCTGTATCTCTCAATAGGATAAGCCCTGGGCATAGTGAGCGTAGCTGAACTACCAAGCCAAATGGGCAAAAGCCTTGTTGGCTTCAGCCATGCGGTGCACGTCTTCTCTTTTCTTAATGGCAGAACCCTCGTTTTTGAATGCTCCGAGTATTTCCTCTGCGAGCTTTTCCTGCATGGGCTTTCCTTTTTTGGAAGCTGCTGCTCCAATAAGCCACCTGAAAGCCAGGCTCATTCTCCTGCCTCCCTTCACTTCAATGGGAACCTGGTATGTCGCTCCTCCCACTCTCTTGGATTTTACTTCAACTAAGGGGGCCACGTTTTCAATGGCTTGCCGGAACACTTCCAACGGATCTTTCTCCGCTTTTTTCTTGAGGATGTCAAAGGCTCCGTACACGATTTTCCGCGCAACGGATTTTTTCCCTTTTTCCATGATATGGTTGATGAGTTTTTGCACAACCACGTCTTGGTACACGGAATCTGGCATTATGGAATGTCTTTTGAATGTATGGCCTGGCATAGATTATTCCTTGGGTTTTTTGACTCCGTACTTTGACCGCTCCTGTTTTCTCCCTTCAACTCCTGCCGTATCAAGCATGCCGCGCACGATATGATACCGTACTCCAGGAAGGTCTTTCACTCTTCCCCCGCGGATGATGACCACTGAGTGCTCCTGGAGATTGTGGCCTTCGCCTGGAATGTAGGCTGACACTTCCATGCCGTTTGACAAACGAACCCTTGCAACTTTTCTCAAAGCGGAGTTCGGCTTCTTCGGGGTGGTCGTGAACACTTTTACGCATACTCCTCTCTTAAAGGGAGAGAAATATTCAACGGGCTGGTTTTTTTTCACGTTAAAACCAAACGTCAGGGCCGGCGTCTTATCTTTTCCCACGGTTCTCTTTCTTCCCTTTTTGATAAGCTGTCTGATTGTTGGCATAGTAAAATAGGACAACAAATACTGTATCAAGCAACGCTGGAAGTGTCAATACACGGAAGCCCCCGCAATAAAGCTAAAAATCAGCCGTATGAGAGAGGAGATGATTCCAAAGAAGAAAAAGATGAGCAAAAAGATCAATAAGAACCCGTACTGAGACAAAAGAATTTTCAGGGCGTCAAAAGATCTGGGAAGAAGCGAAAACAAAACATGCGAACCGTCTAAGGGAGGGAACGGGAAGAGATTGAATATGCCCAGCAGCAGGTTAAGCCGCACAATGTAACCGAGAATGGAGGGAAATGCGGAATTCCCGAATATCTCCAGCGGAAAGAATCTCAGGATAAGGCCGAACGCAATCGCAATGGCAAAATTTGAAGCAGGACCCGCAAGGCCCACTTTCAGCTGGCCCCACTTCTGATCCCTGAAATTGAACGGGTTAATGGGAACCGGCTTTGCCCAGCCGAATATGATACCGCCTCCTTGCCATGAAGACGCCAGCAGCAAAAACAAAGGAACAATAACCGATCCGACCGGATCAATATGGGGAATAGGATTGAGCGTGAGCCTTCCCGCATTTTTTGCAGTGGGATCTCCCAGAGAATTTGCGACAACTCCATGAGAAACTTCATGGATCACCACTGAAAAAATAAGAATCGCAAGCTGGAATAAAAAAAGTTCCATGGATGTACAGTACCACATCGCTTGCAAACCAGAAAGGATTTTGATAGCATATCAGGGTATGACACAGCAATGCGCAATCTGCGAAAAGGGGCAAAACAATGCGTGGACTCTTGTGAAACTCCGCGGAAAATTCAACCCCACAACAAAAAGAAAACAAAAGCCCAATCTGCAGTGGGTTCGCTTGCCTTCGGGGCAAAGATTGAAAGCATGCGCCAAATGCATCAAGGCAGTCGGAAAAAGATAAGTACGTACGGGGTATAGGATATCGGCAGTCCGCGCCCTTGGGGTGGGTGCAGGGGCAGTTCGATTCTGCCTACCCCGACAAACAAAACTTCTGAGGCTTGACTTTTCTCCATTAAAAGCATATACTTACAAGCGAAAGTAAGTTTCTTGTTTTCATTTCCCTTACACTCAATGTAAGCCAGAAAGCGAATAAGAGAGGTCGGCTTACTCACATTAAGCAGTAATAAGCAAAACGCAATGGCAAAGAAATTGTACGTGGGAGGATTGTCCTATGGAACAAGCGAAGACACGTTGAAGCAGACGTTCGCACAGGCCGGAGCCGTTGAATCTGCCATGATCATCATGGACAGAGCAACCGGAAGGTCCAAGGGATTCGGCTTCGTTGAAATGTCAACGGAGGAAGAAGCCCAGAAAGCGATTGAGATGTTCAACGGAAAAGAGCTTGAAGGACGCACTCTTACCGTAAATGAGGCTCGCCCCATGGAACCAAGGCCCCGCAGAGAAGGCGGATTCGGCGGAGGATTCGGAGGCAGAGACCGCTTCTAAATGAAGATGGAAAGTCCGCTGACGAGGCGGATTTTTCATTTGCGCTGAAACAAGCTACACTGATTGTATGAAATTCACTGTTGAGTTAAAGCGAGGCAGTATTTCCTCCGCATTGAGAGACTGCGGATATGCGCCTCTTGGAATTGATCCTGCAGCCCAAGAGCTCATCTTTGTAAAAAGCCTGGGGAGAATGTATCCGAGATTCCATATTTACTGCAAAGCTGTATCTGGCAGCCATGTCTTTGCATTGAACCTGCACTTGGACCAAAAAAGGCCGACCTACCAGGGAGTGTCGGCTCACAGCGGAGAATATGAAGGATCTATCGTAGAAGCTGAAGCAAAGAGAATTTCGTCAACTATTCACGAGGCAAAACCTTCCCTTTGATTTTGTCCCACCAAGAAACATGATATTGTCTCAGAGACGAAAGCTGAGTCTCATATATCTCCTTGAAAAACGTATTGCCGGTTTTCACTTCCTCCGCGCATTTTGCGATAAGCGAAAGCCGGTCTGCTGATTTTACAACCTGGGCCTCTATGCTTTTCCCCTCTCCTTCCTCGGTCCACAAAGACACAAAATGCCCTGCAAGGGATTGCGGAAGATTCTGAAAGGTTTCCGCAATAACTTCCTTGTTCACTTTCTGAATTGCCAAAGACACTTCTAAGCTATGGTGCTTGAAAGGGCCTAAGATATCGCCGGAAAAAGTTTCTTCAATGTCGTGGACAAGCGCCATGCGCAGCGCTTTCTCCGCGTCTATCTTCTCTCCTGCTTCTTTCAAAAGCTCGCAGAGAATGGAAACAATGTATGCAACGAAAAAAGAATGCTCAGCAACGCTCTCTTTGAAATGCTGGGGTTTGGAAGAAAAGCGCATCACGTGCGCGAGAGACCGGTTTAAAATATGTGAGAAAATTGATCCTTTCATACACTGAAACAGGACAAGAAGCGCAATACCAAAAGACAGTACACTCCTTGCCCTGTCTCCTTCCTTTTCTGGAAATAATCCAGGTGAGGACCAAAGGCATGCCCCACGGGGCATACATCATTTCCGGTCCTCAAAAAAGTGAATGCCAGAAAGGAAGAGGGCAGGGTACCTTCATTATACCGTTTGCCATCGCAGGGAGTCAAATGCTTGACAAGAGGAAATAATTGTCCGAGTATAATGAAACAAATAAGGCAGTACCAGCTCTTTAAAGGAGGAATTAATGATTCACAGAAGCAGAAAAAGTGATGAGAAAGAGATTGACTTCCTTCGCTTAATAGCCCAGCACCCAAGGATAAAAAGCACCGAAGCGAAAAGCAAGATGGGCAGATCCAGCTTAACAACAAGAATCCTCGCAAAGCTTATCGTAGATGAGCTGATACGAGAAGTAGGCAAGCAAGCGCGCTTACTGGAGATTACTCCTGAGGGGCAAGAACTGCTGGAAATCCATGCTAGTTTAGAAGGAATGCCCTCAATTTTCTCTCCGGAAGGTCCGCCTGAAAAAGAACTGCGTGGACTGGAAAACCCAGCGAGAGAAGACATAATTCCAAAATCAGAACTGCAGGGGGGAAATCCTGAGTGCAAGCATCACTTTATTTTTGAAAGGCCGAACGGACCCGTAAGCGAAGGAACGTGCAGGTTTTGCAGAGGAACAATAAAATGCCGAAACTGGTCTCCCATCTCTTTTGAAAGGTTTTCGTTGGAGTCATAAAAAAGGCGAATGAGGATTATCCTTATCCGCCTTTTTTCTTATAAATAAAGTCCAATTAAAACATCATATCCTCTTCTGCTCTCTTGTAGCTGTGGATTTCTCCTTTGGTAAACCAAAATGCAATTTCATGTTCTGCTTCCTGAGGAGTCTCAGAAGCATGCACAATGTTATGAATGGCACGCTTGTCCCTGTTCGCCGCTGTTGCGTCATCAACCGAGAAGTCGCCGCGTATGGTTCCCATTTCTGCGACAGAAGGCATGGTAGACCCTGAAATTTTCCGTATCATGTCAACCGCGTGAATCCCTTCCACAATCATTTTCACCAAAGGGGCCGCAACCATGTAGTCAATAAGCCAGCCGCGCACCATTTTCCCGATTTTTAATTTATCATCTGTGCCAAGTTCTTTCTTCGTATCCCATCCGTATTTCTTGTAATTGGCAAGCGTCTTCTCGCCCAGCCGCATGATCCACGCCTCGTTCTTGGGATAATGGTCGTCAATCTGTTTTTTTGTCGCCTGGAACATCTCAAGAGCAATAACTTTCAGGCCGCGCCTCTCAAAGCGGGAAATTATCTCTCCGACCAATCCCCTTTTGACGCCGTCTGGTTTCACGATTACCACGGTTCTTTCTTCTTTTGGATGGCTCATAGATCAGTTATTGAAATAAAGCGTTATATCCCCTTTCGTATCGGTTCTCATTACTGTTATACCAAATTGCTCCAGAGTTGCAAGCGTTTCCTCGTGCGGATGCCCGTACTGGTTATTCTTTCCAGACGATATGACTGCAATATCAGGGCTTGTAGCCTGCACAAACTCAGAAGAGCTTGAGGTCTTTGACCCGTGATGCCCTGCCTTTAAGATATCAGAGTCCACAGAAAATCCCTTTTCAAGAAGCTTCTTTTCCCCTTTTAAGGTAAGGTCCCCTGTAAACAACACTGAGTG
Organism: Candidatus Wildermuthbacteria bacterium; assembly: GCA_016177065.1. Taxonomy (GTDB): domain Bacteria; phylum Patescibacteriota; class Minisyncoccia; order Minisyncoccales; family UBA10102; genus JACOVZ01. Next base: position 9,028 of record JACOVZ010000001.1, read on the forward strand.
CTTGCATGATACAAGCCTTGCAACAATGGAAGTGTCATTGTCGTCCGCAAACTTCTGGCCTGCAATATCTTCAAAAGGGGAAAAGATGTCCAGAAACTGAGGGCACCCCTTGTTGCTCAGCACAATGCGCTGGGGAGCTTTTGCTATGACAATCATAGCTCCTTCAGCCTCCTCTTCTTTAAGAGCTTTTCTCCATTCTCTGTACAATGCGGAATCCTTTTCAATGCCGTTCCACAAAACAATGCCTGCTTTGTACTTTTTAAGCACGCCTATCAGCCCTGTTATATGGTCTGAATCAGGATGCGTGGCAATAACCAGATCTATGGTTTTGTCCCATCTTGGCATTCTCTGATCAAGCTTTCCCAGAACCGCATTACTGGGTCCGCCGTCAATAAGAATCTGGCGGCCAAAAGAGGTTTCTATGAAGGAAGCGTCTCCCTGGCCAATGTCAAAAAAAGAAACAGAGGATGCAGAACCCTTTAAAACCTGCCCCCAAAGCGCAACAACAAGCAAAGCTTCAATCACTAGAATTCCTCCACCAAGAATGGTTTTTCTCTGCATCGCCCTCATTATACCATGGGAAACGAAACCCGCCCCTTTCCTGGTGAATAGGAAAAAGGCGGGGTTCCAATTTTAAACGTTGCCTGTTCTTATTTAGACCCCAAGATTCTGAACATCTTGGTGCCGCACTTGGGACAGGTGCCAGTCATTGCTCTCCTAGTCTTTCCTCCCTTTCCTTTCATTGAGACCTCTTTCTCGCCTGTCATGTCTCTCTTTGCCTTGCACTTTACGCAATATCCTTGAGTTGCCATATATGTATAGAGATAGTTATTGAATTCCGCGACCTTTGAGGCCAATGCCCAATCCTCTTATATCAAGTATAGCTTAAATAAGCCAAACTGGCTAGTCAAGGGCTGCGGCCTATAGGAATACTTAATGTGATTTAGAATACTCGTATGCAGAAGTTGCGGCAACCGCTCCTAAAGCGGCGGCCGTAATATCCTGCTTAAAGCTCCCAAAATGGCTCGTTGCATCCCCTGCCGCAAACACCCCTTCTACATTCGTTCTCATTTTATTATCTACTTCAATATATCCTTTGTCATCCAGCTTGATGCCGAGCTGAGAAGGCAATTCCGTGTTGGGATCAAATCCAATCTCAACAAATAATCCGTCAAGCTTCAATTCGGAAGATCCTTTGTAAGGATTCTTGAGAATGATCTTCTCAAGTTTATCTTTTCCGACGAACTCCTTGATTTCATTCTCTGTGATGATCTCAACCTTGCGGCCAAGCCCTTTCATCTGCTCAAAGTTCACGGGCTCTGCAACAACTTCTTTCCCTCTCGCAATAAGATAAATTTTGGAAGCATACTCTGCGAGGAAATTAACCCCTTTTACAGAAGAATCCCCTCCTCCCACCATTGCAACGGTTTTTCCTCCGAACAACGGCCCGTCGCAGGTCCAGCAGTAGTGAACTCCCTTGCCTGTCAATTCTTTCTCCCTTTCAAGACCGAGGTATCTTCTCTGAGCGCCCAAAGCAAGAATAAGAGTTTTCCCAAGATACTTCTCGCCTTTTGAGGTTTCAACGGATATCAGATTGCTGTCCCTTGAAAGCTTCACTGCTTTTCCTTCTTGCATCTCAGCTCCATAGTGCAGAGCGTGCTCTTTCATGCGCAAAACTAAATCATAGCCATCTATGGAAAGAATGCCGGGATAATTCTCAATCTTGCCTGCTGTTGCGGTTTCTCCGCCGAATTCCTTTTCCAGAATCACGGTTTTCATTTTGTACCTCCCCGCGTACATTGCGGCCGCCAGCCCCGCGGCTCCGGATCCTATGATGATAAGGTCAAAATTCATTGCCTTTCTATTTTTTAATTCCCAAAAGCTCTGAGAGCTTCTGCTTGTCAAACCCAATGACAACTGTTCCCGCAACATCAATGACGGGAACCGCCATCATGCCGGATTTCTTGACCATTTCGTCTCTCGCCTTGAGGTCTTCCGCGACGTTCTTTTCCTCATACGCTACATTGTTTTCCGCAAAGAACGCCTTTGCAGACTTGCAGTATACGCAAGAAGGTGTGGTATAGATAATTACTTTTGCCATATACTATATGATACCACTAGAAAGTTAAAAATAAAAGCCGGGACGAAGAAGTTCGCCTCGGCTTATGTATATTCACCACCTTCTGAACGAATTTACCTGCACTATGGCCCATACAAGAAGCACTACCACAATACCGGGCATAATAACCAGAAATATAATCATAGAGTTGGCTTCGGTATGGAATTCTCGTACAAGAATGCCGTTAACCATCTGAGCTCTCTCTTGAATCTCAACATACCTTGGGAATCCCGGACCATCTGTATGCTGGTTATAGCGATACGACACGCCATCCACTTTTACCAGATACTCAATCTTTGAATAAGCAGGAGCAATAAATATAGGGTGCCCCTCGGCCAACTTCAGAAATTGATCGACTTTAACCTCTACATCGCCGTTTAAAACGGAGCTGACGAGGACTTGATCTCCGGAGATCAACGGATATTGCCGGGTTATCAGCTTTTCTCTTGGAAAGTAGATGGTTATTCCCGTAACCAAGAGAACCAGAAGACTGAAAAGAAACATCTCCGCCGCGAATTTGCCAATATCAAAGTTGGTCTTTCCAGTGATTCTTTCATTTTTCACGATATCCCTCCTTCTTTTTGCGTTTTTTACTGCAGAATCAGAAAATTTGATCCTGCATCGCTACACTAAGCATAGTTCAAAACTCTACTCTGTCAAGAAAACAAAACCGCCCTATCAAATGACGGGACGGTTCTGCTTAAAGTGACAGATCCTTTAGCACGTACAAGGATCCTTGCCACACGTAGGGCATGTGTCTTTCATGCTGATTATTATATGCTTCTCCAAGACCTCTGTCAACTCCATTCCGCAAAAAACAAAGGGAAATAAAATGGAGCGAAGATCTCTTCGCTCCTTGCAGATAAGAAAGGAGGCAGGGTGGAGCAAGATCGGAAAGTAAGGAGGAGGAATTCCATCCGATTAAGAACAGGCATCCCGAACTTAGCTTTCCGAAAAACACCCTGCCGCCCGCGCTCTAAAAGTATCACAGTCTTATATGCATGTCAAGAGAACGCCCTTCAGAGAGAAACTATCTCCCCGGAAAGGCGAATAAGATACTTCTCTATGGATTGAGAAAACTGCTGTTTTAGAAGATTCTCAGCTTTTTCAAGCTCTGATTTCTGCAATTCCAGCTCTTTTTGATAATCTCCGAATGCCTTGCTCCCTCCATATGCTCCGCAGTCCTCGTGCTGGATGAGAAGAAATACCTCTGGCTTGTGAAGCTCATCCGATATCCTTATCTGTTCCAGGAGAAAATTGCCGTCTGGAGGATCCGCTATCAGTAGCTTTACTCCCCCCGCGGCAGAAACAAGATCGTATCCTTCCTTGAAGCGGCTGCTGAGAAACTCACTTAGAGATTTTCTGAAGCGGAAGTCTAAGCAGTGAAGAACAAGCGCTTTGCATGCATGCTCTGGCATAGAAAAAGGTTAAAAATCCACCAATACCACAACCTGGGTTTGTTTCACCTCCACCACTCCTCCCGCAATCGGGATATTCTTGCGAAATCCATTTTCGTCTTCCAGCACCATGTCCCCTTCTCTTAAAAGGGAGATAAAGGGAGCATGATGGGCTAAAACCTGAAGCTGGCCTTCAGACCCGGGGAGAGTAACGGAGTTTGCCTGCCCCAAGAAGATCTCCCTGTCTAAAGAATAAATTGACAGCGGGAATGTCATACATCATCAATGCCGCCTTTCAGGTAAAAGGCAGACTCGTCTTTTGCATCATGCTTTCCGGCAATGATTTCTTTGAAAGCCCGTATGGTCTCTTCCCGCGGCACATGCTTTCCTTCCCTTCCGGTAAAGGCCTCGGCAACTGAGAAGGGCTGAGAAAGGAACCTCTGGATTCTCCTTGCCCTTGCCACGGTGAGCTTGTCCTCATCTGACAATTCTTCCATTCCGAGAATCGCGATAATATCCTGAAGCTCTTTGTACCGCTGAAGGATTTTCTGCACGTTTCTCGCAACCTGGTAATGCTCCTCCCCTACAATGCGGGGATCCAATGCCTGAGAGCGCGACGATAAAGGATCAACAGCCGGATAAATGCCGAGAGCTGATAATTCCCTTGAAAGCACAATGGTAGAATCCAAATGTGAGAACGTGGTTGCGGGAGCCGGGTCTGTAATGTCGTCGGCTGGCACATACACTGCCTGCACTGAAGTAATGGATCCAGACTTTGTTGAAGTGATTCTCTCCTGCAGTTGGCCCATGTCAGTAGCCAATGTAGGCTGGTACCCAACGGCTGAAGGCATCCTCCCGAGGAGGACCGACACTTCAGATCCTGCCTGCACGAAACGGAAGATGTTGTCTATGAATAAAAGCACGTCTTTGTGCTTGTCGTCTCTGAAGTATTCCGCCATTCTCAAGCCGGTCAAGGCGGTCCGAAATCGGGCTCCCGGAACCTCGTTCATCTGCCCGAACACCAAAGCGGTATTCTTCAGTACTCCGGATTCTTTCATGTCTTTGTATAAATCATTTCCCTCTCTTGTTCTTTCTCCAACTCCTGCAAACACGGAATATCCTCCGTGCGCCTTTGCGGTGTTATGAATCAATTCCTGCAAAAGAACAGTCTTGCCAACTCCTGCCCCTCCGAACAATCCAACCTTTCCTCCTCTCAGGAACGGGCACAAAAGATCAATGACTTTAATGCCAGTTTCAAAAATCTCAGGCTCCACCCTTTGATCTTCCAGGGCAGGAGCTTTTTGGTAAATGGAAGAGTACTGGGTTTCTTTTGGAAGGTTCCCCAGGCCGTCAATGGGCTGGCCCAGCACATTGAACATTCTGCCAAGCACTTTTTCTCCAATCGGGACTGAGATGGGCATTCCGGTGTCTGCGACTTCCATTTTCCTTTTCAAGGCGTCTGTGGAATCCATGGCAATGCACCGAACGCGGTTCCCCCCCAAGTGCTGGGACACTTCAAGCGTTATCTCCCTGCCGTCTCCCTGAACCTTGAGAGCTGTTTGAAGAGAGGGAAGAGAGCCCTCAAACTCCACGTCCACCACAGGCCCTGCAATTTGTATAATTGTGCCTTTATTCATATGGTTATTGCGAAGTTAACGCCTCCTTTGCCGTGGAGATTTCCGTCAACTCCTGCGTTATCGCCGACTGCCTCGCCTTGTTTAATTCCAGGTTCAATGTTTCTCCAAGGTTCTCTGCGTTTTCTGTGGCGTTCTTCATGGCAAGCATTCTTGAGGAATGCTCGGACGCATTGGATTCAAATATTAAATGGAGGATTTCTACGCGCACAAGATTTTTTGAGAGACTGCCCGCAATGAGATTGGGGGAAGGTTCCATGATGTAGGAGATGCCATCTGACCAGGTTCCGGTATCTCCCAAGAAAGAATACCTTCCTGTTTTTGGGACAATGCTTTCTACGATCTTTCTTAGTTCCCCCTCTTGGATGGGAAGCACCGAATGAATTTCGGGTTTCTGCACGAGAGCTGAAACAAACTGCGTGGAACAGAATATGATTTCCTTGTATATCCCCTTTTCGTAGGAATCCAGCACCCATTCAGTCAAAGGAGAAACTTCAGGCAAAGTAATAATATCTGAAAACCTTGAGAAGGCAACTGCGATAGGCGCCCCCCGCTTTTTGAAAAAGTCTTTTGCCTTCTTCCCCACTGCAACCACGTCAACTTCTTCTTTCTTTTGAAGCATGCTCTGATACGCCTGAAACGCCATTTTTAAGACAGAGCTGTTAAAGGTCCCTGACAGGCCTTTGTCGCTCGTCACGGCAACCAAGCATACTTTTCCTTCGCTTCTCTTTGCCCAGAATCCCGATGCAAGCTCTTCTTTTGCAAATTCAGAAAGCCGAGAAAGCAAAGAGAGGGCATGTTTTGCATACGGCCTTGCGCGCAAGGCAACCTCCTGGGATTTCCTCATCTTAGTGGCAGACACCATTTGCATGGCCTTGGTGATCTGCTTAATATTCAAGACTGCCCGTATTTTTGTTTTAAGCTGAAGCTTTGAAGCCATAGTCTTCCAATGCGGCTGTTAATAATGATTGGGTTTTTTCGTCAAAATCCTTTGTTTCTCTGATTGCCTCCAGTATGTTCTTGCCCTTTGCCTGCAATAAATCAAGAAGTCTCTTTTCAGATTCCCTCACCTTTTCCATGGGAATTGAATCAAAGTATCCTGCAATGGCGCAAAACAGAAGGCACACCTGCTGCTCCATTGGTAAAGGGGCATACTGGTCTTGTTTGAGCAATTCCATGAGCCTTGCTCCCCGCTCAATCTTCTTTCTTGTTGCTTCATCCAGATCCTGGGCAAACTGCACAAAAGCGGCAAGCTCCTGGTACTGCGCAAGCTCAAGCTTGAGCTTTGAAGCGACTTTCTTCATGGCTTTTGTCTGAGCAGAAGAGCCGACACGGGACACAGACAGCCCGATATTTACAGCCGGCCTCTGGCCTTTTGCAAATAGGTCGGTCTCAAGATAAATCTGGCCGTCTGTGATGGAAATGACATTGGTTGGAATGTATGCTGAGACATCTCCAAGCTGGGTTTCCACTATGGGAAGCGCAGTCAAAGATCCTCCGCCTTTTGCCTTGGAAAGTTTTGCAGCCCGTTCAAGCAATCTGGAATGAAGATAGAAAATATCCCCAGGGTAGGCTTCTCTTCCCGGAGGCCTCCGCAAAAGCAATGCTATCTGGCGCCATGCCCACGCATGTTTTGAAAGGTCATCATAGACAATGAGAGCATCCTTGCCCTTGTCCCTGAAGTATTCCCCCATGCTGCATCCTGCAAAAGGAGCTATGAACCATAAAGGAACAGGATCAGAAGCTCCAGCCGCAACAACAATGGTGTAATCCATTGCTCCGCGGTCTTGAAGCTCTTTAACCATTTGGGCAACTTTGGAATATTTTTGGCCCACGGCAACATAAATGCAAACCGGCCTTGATGCCTCAGGTTCATTCAGCTGGTTCACGATTGTATCAACAGCCAGAGCTGATTTTCCAATCTGCCTGTCTCCGATAATAAGCTCTCTCTGCCCCCGTCCTATGGGTATGGCGGCATCCACGGCCTTCATTCCGGTAGCCAAGGAAACATTCACCGATTCCCTGTCCATTACAGAAGGGGCGGAGCGTTCAATGGGAAGGGAAGAAAGACCTTTCTGGGCCAGGCTTCCTCTCCCATCAAGAGGTATTCCCAAAGGATTCACCACTCTCCCAAGCAAAGACTCCCCCACCGGCACAGAAAGCACTTTCCCGGTCCTTCGCACAATGTCTCCCTCTTTGATCCCAGTATCCTTGCCCAATACAACTGCTCCCAAGGTGTACTCTTCCAAATTCAAAACCAAAGCAGGGGTGCCTGCAACCTCCACCATCTCAGAAAACATGACATTGGGAAGTCCTTCAATCTGCAAAACTCCGTCTCCCACACTCACGACCTTCCCGATCTCCTCTCCCTTGGGAGCCAAGTCTTTCCCTTCCAATTCCTTCTTTAAAATGTCTACAAGAAATTCTTTTGCCATATTATTAAGAAATCATGCTGCCGATTTTTCTCAATTTTCCTTTCACGGTATTGTCTACGAAATATTCGTTCCCCAGCAGCACCGCGACTCCTCCAATAGCAGATTCATCAACCTTGTTTTCAAAGATGAAACCCTGTTTCTGAAGCTTTTTCCTAAACACCGCTGCCTGAGACCGCAAAAGAGGTTTTGCGCTTTGAACCTCTGCTATTTTCCCCTTCCTTTCTCTCCAGAGCTTTTTGAATTCCTGAAGAATGTTCGCCGCAAGCTTCAAATCCCCTCGTTTCTTCAGCAAATCCCTGAAGCGCTTAGCCCTTTTTTCAAGCTCGCTTCCTGAAGCTTTCTGCAGAGAGCTAAGGAGAACCGCTGCATACAATCTCGCTTTATTTTGCATATATTTTCCCAACCTCTTCCAAGGCCTCCTTGGCTAAGCGGTCCTCATCTTTGCGAGTTAAATTCCGCGAAAGAATCTTCTGAGCAACAAAGAGCGCCGATAAACGCATTTCCTCCCTGGCCCCAAGCAAAGCGTCTTGTTTGGCGGTTTGAGCGTCTCCCTTGGCTCTTAATATGATCTTTTCAGCTTCAGCTCTTGCAAGAGCTGCTGCGTTTCTCGCCTGGTTTTGCGCTGCAGCCTTGGTTTCAGCCAGAATTTCCTCTCCCTTCTTTTTTGCTTTCGCGATTTCCAGGCTTCTGGCTTCATTGATTCTCTGCATTTCCTGCTCTGCCCTGGCTGTCAAGGCAAGGCCCTTTTCAATCCTGCTCCTTCTCGCTTCCAGAAACGCAAAAAGGCGCTTGAACACAACCTTGTGCAGAATCCAAAACAGGATCAAAAAATTAATGACCTGCGCAAACAGAAGCTTCCCGTTGATTCCAAGGTTTTGGAATAATTCTTCCATTAGACAAACTTAATAATCAAGGCAATGACTAAGGCGTAAATGGCGATTGCTTCGGCAAACGCAATCGCAAGGATCATGGCGCTCTGCACTTTGGACGTGGCTTCAGGATTTCTCCCGATTGCTTCCAGCGCCTTTCCTGCTAAAAGACCAATCCCGATTGCAGGCCCGATTGCTCCAAGCCCCATGACAATGGCTGCCGCAATGGATTTTGTCCCTTCAAGTTCAAGTTCCATAGGTTAATGCGTTTTAAATGAATTAAATCTTGACCTTTGTTTCAATGCGACGGAACGTCCGTCGCTATCTTCAAAAATATCAAGGTAAGCATAGCAAATACCAGGGCTTGAATAAAGCCCACGAAGAATTCCATCATGAAAAAGGGAAGAGGGGCGAATATAGGCACCAAAGTCATGATGATTAAAAGCAAGACTTCTCCCGCAAACATGTTCCCGAATAACCGAAAGGAAAAGGACAAAATCTTCGCGAACTCCGCGATAAGTTCCAGCATGCCGACAAAGAACTGCAGAGGGCCTTTATTAAAGGAAAAAAACTTTGAGATGTGCTTTAAAAATCCAAGCTTCTTGATGCCGTAGATCTGAATTGCGGCGAGAGAAATGAAGGCCAGAGCAAGCGTCGTATTAAGGTCGCTGTTTGCAGAACGAAAGAAAGGCACAAACACCTCTTCGCCCTCATGCATTTCATAGAATCCAATTGACCCTGTGCCCGGAAGCACGCCAAGCCAGTTGTTCATGAGAATGAAAATAAAGAACGAGGCAACCAATGGAAAGAATTTCTTTGCCTGTTCCCTGTTTCCCAAGACTCCTTCCATGAAGTCTAAAAGCGTTTCCAGAACCACTTCAACAATGCTCTGCAATTTCCTGGGAATTGATCTGAGCAAGCTTACAATCGTAATTCCCCCAATAGCAACCGCAACCGTGGTAAGCAAAGAAAGAATCAGGCTGTTTGTCACAGGAATTCCGAAAAGATACGTAATAATTTCTGGCTTGATTGAAATTTCCATACCGAAAACAACTTATGATACCTCTAAAACAAGAATCTGTAAAGGCCGCAAAAATCCGCAGAAAACTGCCCCTCTTGCAGTAAGGGATAGTCTATGGTAAAGAAAAAGCATGTTCGTTTGGGGAAAAAGTGGGGTCGGCCGGCTTTTCCGCTGATGGGAAATGAGGTAAGGAAACGGTGTTAGCGAGAGGAAAAGCAGCTAGGTTTTCGACGCTTAGCCACTTTATCAGAGAAAACCTACTGACTGTGTAGCATAGGAGGGAGACGCTGAAGTGGAAACGCTAGTTTCCATGGAGTCTAAATGAAATACCTCTCTTTCAGCAGGAATTCAAAGATCTCCCCAGCGAACCAGAGGAGGCATGCCGCCAGCTGCCTCCTCGTTTTCTTTTCTTCTTACATTAAGAGACGAGCCTGGAGCTATGATAGATTTCAGGATGAAACGGCTTGAGGCAGAAGACTGAGATTTTTTTCTTGTTCGCTGCAATCCATTTTTTGCAATCCCTGAACAAACGCTTCTGATCATACCCAAAACAGATGACATTTGGTTTGACCTTTTCAATAACCTTGTATGTTGATAATTCCTTATCTCCAAAAACCGCCAAATCAACAAGTTTTTCTTTTAAAACCATGGAAAGCCTTTCTTTCTCTGAAAAGCGGGGCTTTTTCTTCTTGAGCCTGAGGACCGTGGAATCTCTGCCGACAATCACGAAAAGCTCGTCCCCTTTCTTCTTTGCCTGAGAAAACAGCGAACGATGTCCTTTGTGCACTCCGTCAAATATTCCAAATACCGCAACCCTCTTTTTCATGGTGTATGCTCCCCTTTCTTCCATTTCACGGCTTTGAGCAAAGGAGCGTACAAATCATCTTTGGGTTCCATGCGGATTTCTCTCAATTCAAAAGATGTGGGATTTCTCTGCTGAAACTTCACGAACGGAACATTCTCAATCACTGCAAGAGGAGTCTGCTCTTTGCCCTCTCCCATGACAAGAACAGCCGCCGTAGACAAAGCATCTGCAACCGCAGACCTTGTCATCTTGAGCTTTCTTCCGAAGATATCGGGCTGGTTAATATAGCTGTTGAGAGCTGAGAATCCGCTGTGGGCGATAAACATTCCCCGTTGTCCCCTTAATAAAGGAGAGCTCGTGGTATCTGTGATGACAACCCCCACCTTTTTCAGTTTGAATTCTTTCGCAAGAAACGAGCGGATTTGGTTTGCGGATTTCTGGGGATTCAAAGGCCATAGCACCAGATATCCTGCCCCGTTTGACTCGTCAATTCCCGAAGTGAACCCTATGCGGTGGTTCTTAATGGTAAGAAGCACCTGATACTTGCTCTTGGAAAGAGGGTAGTACAGATCGGCCTCTTTCATGGCAAGCTTTATTTTGTCATTCCCCTGAATGAGAGCAACCCTCCCTTCGCATATGGATACGATTTTTGAGGTTACTGCAACCACGCACCCCTCATGAAGCCTTCCTGCGAGATATTTCTTCAGAATGGCAAAAATATCCTTGTCTTTGGGAGTGATCTTGCGCGTTTTTACCGGTGCAACCTTCATGCCGCGATTATATACAATTTCTCAGGATTATTCTAGAATGAACCAATTCCTATGTTTCTCATTCCCATAGTCATCATCATCGGAATCGTTGCGTTTTCTTTTGCCGGAGATATTGTAAAAGACCTCCATCTTTCGTTTTCAGACGCCTTTACCTTATCCTCTTCTAAAACCACAGAGGAAAAAACAGCGCAGCCCTCTGCAACAGTCAAAAAGCAGACAACGACGAGTCAAACTCCAAGAGCTCCTCCTGCGACTTCTCAAACACAGCCTACTCAACAACCATCAGCAAGCGCAAACTCCCCGTATTTCCAAAAGATTGAGATAACAAATGTGCGAGCCACGCAAGGAAACCAGCCGGCTCTCATTACGCTTCGCTCCAATTCCTCAGATGAGGGGAAGATAAGCATTACGGGCTGGAGAATAAAAAGCACGTGGTCTGGAGAATTCAGAATCCCCCTGGGCATAAGCTCCTATCACCCGGGACTCAATTCAGAACCAGCAGAGCAGATTCTTTTGGATAGATATGAAACCGCATACCTCAAAGGAGAAGCCAACCCTATTGGCAGAGGGAAAAACTTCAAGACCAACGAGTGTTTTGGATACCTCAAAACATTCTATCCCAATATCCCAGGATACTATTCCTGCTATCAGGACAAGCCCAAAGTAGAAGATATCAAAAATCTCACGCCCTCATGCCAAGAATACATCCTAAAGGAGATTAACTTTGGATCCTGCCAGCCTCCCAACTATTCAAACGACCCAATTGCCGCGAACGCAGAATGCGTGGCGTATATCAACAATTACCCAGGAGGATTCAATTACCAGGGATGCTACCAAAAGCACTCCAAAGACTCAGACTTCCTCTCTAGCGATTGGCATATTTATATGGACACAACGTTTGGAAATTCTCTTCATGATTCCATTATCCTCTATGACAGCTCAGGCCTGATTGTTGATACCTACACATACTAGGAGGATATTTTCTTCCGGATGTCTGCGAACAAATCCTCAAAAAACCTCAGATTGTGCACTGTTGCAAGATAGTATCCCAACAATTCCCTCTCCTTGAATAAATGGTGCAGAAATGAAAGAGAGAAATTCTGGCACGCATAGCATGAACAGCGCTTTTCTATGGGATGTTTGTTTTTCAGATACTTTGATTTTGTAAGGTCCATTCTCAGGAATTCTCTGCCTTTCTTTTGAAACACAACTCCGTTCCTGGCAAGCCTGGTTGGCTCCACGCAGTCAAAAGTGTCAATGCCAAGCTTCACGAATTCCAGAATATCTTCAATGCGCCCGATTCCAAGCAGGTGGCAGGGC
>JACOVZ010000041.1 GCA_016177065.1 Candidatus Wildermuthbacteria bacterium
ATCGCTCCCGCGTGGCCAAGAACAGTATCCTGAGGAAGGGTTTCTGCAAAGCGGCCCGCAATGAGAGCTATCACGGGCTTTGTGATTTTCCCCTGTAAAACAGCTTCAGCAAGCTTCTCTTCGTATGTACCGCCTACCTCTCCAAATATCACGACAGCCTTGGTTTGTCCATCATGCTCAAACTCCAAAGCAATATCATAAAAGTCAGACCCTATGAGCAGATCCCCTCCAATGCCAACCACCGTGCTCTGCCCCAATCCTGCCTCAGAAAGTATCCGCGAGATCTCAGCAGTCATCCCCCCGCTTTTTGAAATCACGCCCACTGAACCCGGAGTAAAGATGGTATTGATTGCTTCAGAGCTCCCAATGCTCCCTATCTTTGCTTTACCCGGGGATATGATTCCCACGGAACTTGGCCCTACCAATGCAACATTTTTCTCTCTTGCCAGCTGAATCATTTGAGAAACATCTGCCACAGGCACTTTTTCCGTAATCACGTTGATTAACGGAATATCTGCCTCTATTGCTTCCTTGACCGCGCCAAACACAAACTTGGCCGGAACCACCGCGAGCGCTGCGTTGATTTCAGGAAACTGCGAAAGCGCTTCTTTCACAGAATTAAATACCGGCACCCCTTCCTCAGTTTTCATCCCGCCTTTTCCAGGCGTAACCCCAGCCAGCACTTTCGTTCCATACGCCACCATTTCCCTGCACGCTCTTGAACCTTCTTTTCCCGTGATCCCCTGGATCAGCGCTTTTGTGTTTTCGTCAATGAGAATTGCCATACGCAAGTTGTACCATTATCTTGGCCGACTCTGACATTGAAGTTTCGGGCCCGTACAAATGGAAATTAAATCCTTCTTCTTTTGCAACTCTTCTTAGCATCTCAAACGCTTCTTTCTGGCGGGGGCCGTCCCTGCGGATAACAATAGGGTAGGTTGGCTTTGGCTGTACTTTGCCAAGCCCCTGCGCAAATCCAAGCATCGTTTCATAGATATCGGTAAAGTTTGCGGTTCCTCCTACGGTCCAGCAGCCCTTGAGCCCTGGCTTTGACAAGACTTTTATCGTCAGATCTTCTACCACTGAAGCTGGGGGGTTGCCTGAATACTCAACATAGTTTGCGGGCTTTCCTCCATGGCGCATGAGCATATCTAAGTTCAGCAAGGATGCTCCTCCGCCTGAAGCCAGTATTGCAATGTCTCCCGGCAGATCAAGATACGGCCTTTCCTGTGGATTCACCGCATTGTCGTCAAGAATCACCTTTGAGTCCCCTGCGACAAAGCTTCCGTTAGTCAGCTCAAAAAGCGGATTGATTTCTGCAAGCAACGCATGCTCTTTCTGGAACAAGTTCAAAAGAGATTGCAAAACTTCTTTCAATTGAAGAGAAACATCTAAAAGAGGTAAGACCCAAGAATCTGATTTGAACTCCAAGGGGAATATGTCTGCAGTTTCTATGTCAGCCCCTCCTTTTTCTGAAATGGCAAGCACCGGCATTCTTCTGTTCGTGTCAAAAGAAATGCTCAGGTACCATTCTTTCTCAGAATCAATTTTCTCTTCAGCAAGCACCTTCTCTGGAAGAACTCCGTCAATATTCTTCTGGAAAAGGTTCTTGAGCTGACTCATGAACTCTTCCTTTTGCTCCACTAAAACAATGCCTCCTTTTTTGTTTCTTGCTCCCGAGGGCACCTGTGATTTTAAAACAACGGGAAACCGCAAAGCGACTTCTTCTGATGGCTTTCCAATCAAAACAGAATTTGGCGCCTTAATGCCATACTTTTTGAATAATTCTTTTCCCTGATATTCTAAGAGTTTCATTCCACCGTAACTGACTTAGCAAGATTGCGAGGCTTATCAACGTCATAGCCCTTCAAGACTCCCATATAATACGCAAAAAGCTGGAGAGGAATCGTTGCGAGAATCGGAGTAAGCATTTCCAGGGTTTTGGGAATAAAAATCACGTCATCCGCAAGTTTCTTGATGTTTTCGTTGCCCTCCGTGGCAACGGCTATCACTTTTCCGTTTCTTGCCTTAATCTCCTGAATGTTAGAAACCATTTTTTCATACACGCTGTCAGAAGGGCACAGCGCGACAGTAGGAAAGTTCTCATCAATCAAGGCAATGGGCCCGTGCTTCATTTCGCCAGCTCCATATCCTTCTGCATGAATGTAAGAGATTTCTTTGAGCTTCAAGGCTCCTTCTAGGGCGACCGGATAATTGTACTTTCTGCCAATGAAAAGAAAGTTTTTAAAGTCTTTATACTTCTTTGCCAGGTCTTCAATAGTTGAAGATTTCTCCAGGATCTTCTGCGCAAGTTTAGGAAGCTCTGCTATTTCTTTTCCAATCCTCTGCCCCATAACCAGAGACATGCCCCGCTGCCTTCCCAAAAACATCGTTAAAAGGCTCAAAACCGCAAGCTGAGAAGTAAGCGCCTTTGTGGAAGCCACCCCTATTTCAGGCCCCGCATGATTGTAAATTCCAGCCTGAACCTCTCTTGCAATGGAAGAACCAACCACGTTAATAATCCCAAGAGTCAATCCTCCTTTTTCTTTCACTTCCTTTAAGCAGGAAAGCGTATCTGCGGTTTCGCCAGACTGGGAGATGAAGACAAACAAAGTTTCCTTGTCAATGGTTGATTTTCGGTATCTGAACTCTGAAGCGATATCAACGTCGGTTGGAATCCCCGCATACTCCTCAAGCATATATTCTGCGGCCAATCCCGCGTGGTAGGAGGTTCCGCACGCAACAATGTTAATCCGCTTTATCTCTCTGAGGCGGCTCGCAAACTCTTCCAATCCTCCAAGCTTTGTCTTGCCCTCTTTTAAAAATACTCTGCCCCTGATTGCGTTTTCAAGCGTTAGGGGCTGCTCCATAATTTCCTTGAGCATGAAATGGGAATATCCTCCCTTTTGCGCTTCTTCCAAAGTCCAGTCAAGCTCCATCACCTCCTTTTCTTTGAGATTATTCTCTAAGTCAAACACCTTAAAATCTCCCTGTCTCACCACCGCAATCTCTCCGTCATCAAGAAACACCATCTTATTTGAATGAGAGATAAGAGCCGAGGGATCTGAAGCAATGAATCCTCCTGTGCCATTCACCGAGATAACAAGAGGGCTTGAAACCCTGGCTCCCACTATCTTTTCCGGATCTTCTTTTGCGACAACGGCAATCCCAAAGCTTCCTTTCACAAACTTAAGAGCTTTACGCACTGCTTCCTCAAGATTTCCTTTAAAGAAATGCTCAACCAAATGCGGGAGAACTTCGGTATCTGTTTGGGAAAGAAAGCGATGGCCTTTTGCTTCCAGCTTTTCTCTGAGAACTCTATAGTTTTCAATAATTCCGTTGTGCACCACGAAAATATCCCCTTTGCAGTCTGCGTGAGGGTGAGCGTTTTCTTCGGTAACGCCCCCGTGGGTTGCCCAGCGCGAGTGACCAATGCCCAAATGTCCTATAAGACGCAAGTCAGTGACTTTTTGCTCAAGGTTTTCTAGCTTTCCCACCGATCTCACGCACTGCGCGTCTGCTCCAATCACAACAATGCCGCTTGAATCGTATCCGCGGTAAGACTGCTTTCTCAGCCCCTCAATTAATAAAGGGGTCGCTGATTCTTTGCCTATGTACCCAATAATCCCGCACATGTATTAAACTACAAAATTAAGAATTTTCCCTTTCACGAAAATAGTCTTGCGAATAGGATTCTGCCCTATCCACTGCCGTATCTTTTCATTCTTCAAAGCCTCGACCCTTACTGCTTCTTCTGAAGCATCGGGAAGAATATCAAGAATGCCCCGCATCTTGCCATTCACCTGGATGATAAGGCGGATTTTCTCTTCCTGCAAAAACTTTGAATCGTATGAGGGCCAGGGCTGATCGTGCACGCTATCCTTGCGCCCTATCTCATGCCACAGCTCTTCTGCAAGATGCGGCGCAAAGGGAGCAAGAAGGATAAGCAGAGTTTCTGCGTCTTCTTTCGCAACAGCATCCTTTTGAGAAAAAGCATTCACATACTCCATTAATGCGGAGATTGCGGTGTTGTATCTCAGATGCTCAAGATCTTCAGTGATCTTTTTAATGGTCTTGTGCCTTAGGGCCTCGCTATTGCTTTTTCCTTCTTTCGCATTTATTGCGAAAGAAAACACTCTGTTCAAAAACCTTGAAATCCCGACGATTCCCTTGTCTGACCAGTCTCCTCCTTCTGAAAAGGGCCCCACGAACATCAAATACATGCGCACCGTATCTACGCCGTAGTTCTTGAAATACTCGTCCGGGTTTACCACGTTTCCCTTGGACTTTGACATTTTGGCCCCGTCTTTAGTGATAAGCCCGTGCGCCCTGAATTTTTTGAATGGTTCTTCAAATTCAAGGTATCCGAGATCTTTCAAGGCCATGGTAATGAATCTTGTATACAGCAGATGAAGCACCGCGTGCTCCTGGCCTCCAATGTACATATCAACGGGCAGCCACTTTACAATGCGTTCCTTGTCAAAAGGCTTGTCTTTGAATTCCGTGCAGGGATACCTGAAAAAATACCAGGCAGAATCAAGAAACGTGTCGGATACGTCAGTTTCCCTTTCAGCTAACCCTTTGCATTGAGGGCATTTAGTTTTTACAAAGCTTGCAACCGAGGCAAGCGGAGATTTTCCTGTGCCTTGCGGCCTAAAATCTTTCACAAAAGGAAGCTTCACTGGCAAGTCCTTCTCTGGCACAGGCACTGTTCCGCATTTTGCGCAGTAGATTATAGGAATTGGAGGCCCCCAGTATCTCTGGCGGGAAATGAGCCAGTCGCGAAGGTGGTATTTTGCTGAAAATTTGCCCCCTGCAAATTTCATAATCTGCGCCCTTGCTTCCTGGGAAGCTAATCCGTCAAACTGCCCTGAGCCGACAAGATGGCCCTCACCCGTGTACGCTTTATCCAGCAAAGGGCATGTTTTCTCCGGGTAATGAGGGCAGATGACAATGGTGATAGGCAAACTGTATTTTTTAGCGAATGCAAAATCTCTCTGGTCATGGGCGGGAACCGCCATAATCGCTCCTGTGCCGTAGGAAGCAAGCGCGTAATCAGCTATAAACACGGGGATTTCTTCTTTTGAGGCAGGATTGATCGCTTTAATCCCCTTGAGTTCTATTCCGGTTTTTTCTTTTGCAAGCTCTGTGCGTTCCAGTTCGCTTTTCTTTTTTGCCTCTTCTCTGTATTTTTGAACTTCGTCCCAGTTTGTTATTCTCGCTTTCAGCTTCTCTAGCAGTTGGTGTTCCGGAGCCAACACCATATATGTTGCCCCGAAAAGAGTGTCAGGCCTTGTGGTAAAAACCCCAATTTTTAAATCCGAGTCTGCAACTGGAAATTCAAGCTCTGCGCCTTGCGATTTCCCAATCCAGTTTTTCTGGGCCATCCTGGTGCGCTCCGACCATTCAATTGTTTCTAAATTCTTCAGCAAGCGATCTGCGTATTTGGTAATCCTGAGAAACCACTGCTCCATTTCTTTCTGGACAACTTCTGTGCCGCACCGTTCGCATCTTCCAGCGGCAACCTGCTCGTCAGCCAATACGGTTTTGCAGGAAGGGCACCAATCTACCGGCGCTTTTGCCCTATAGGCAAGCCCTGCCTTGTAGAGCTCCAAAAACAGCCACTGAGTCCATTTGTAGTATTCAGGCTTTGTGGTATCAACTTCGCGATCCCACGCAAAAAGCGCGCCCATCTGCTTGAGCTGTTTGCGGAAGTTCTGAACATTCTTCTCTGTTTGAATCTTGGGATGGACTCCTTTTTTAATGGCAAAATTCTCAGAATGTATTCCAAAAGCGTCAAACCCCATGGGTTCAAATACGTCTTTCCTTTGCATTCTCTTAAACCTGCCAAAAATGTCAGAGCCGGTAAAGGCATAGACATTCCCCACGTGCAGGCCTTCTGCAGAAGGGTAAGGAAACATCATAAGATTGTAGTAGGGATTTTTTGCCTTCTTCAAATCAACCTTCCAGGCCTTTTTCTTCTCCCATTCTTTCCTCCATTTTGCCTCAATTTTCTGGGGATTGTATTCTCGCATAAGTACTTCTCAATGTAGCTAAAAATAGGGTTTTTGTCTATGCTGAGAGCATGACGATTTTAGGATTTCAAAACCTCATCTTAAGCTGGCACAGAACCAACAAAAGAAGCATGCCTTGGAGAAAAACAAATGACCCGTATAAAATCCTGGTGTCTGAAGTGATGCTTCAGCAAACGCAAGCGGCGAGAGTCATTCCGAAATACAAAGAATTTCTAAAACAATTTCCCGCTCTTTCTTCTCTTGCAAAAACCTCCAACAAAAAGCTTCTTCGGGCTTGGAGGGGACTGGGATACTGGAGGCGGGCAAAATATCTCAAACAAACTGCGCAAATACTTGTGAGAGCGAAGGCAATGAATTTACAAACGCCGAGCGACCTGGAAACTCTGCCGGGCATTGGGCCATACACGGCTCGCGCGCTTGCATGTTTTGCGTTTGGAAACACAGAGGCATTTCTGGACACGAATATCCGCCGAACATACCTTCATTTCTTTTTCAAAAACAAAAAGAATGTGCCAGACAAAGAAATTCTCAAAATTGCGCAGAGAGCCATTGATTCGCTCCCTAAAAAAATCACGCCGCGAGAATGGCACTACGCGCTTTTTGATTATGGGGCCCTGGTTTTAAAAGACAAAGAAATCAACAAACAGAGCAAGCATTACGCAAAACAGAGCAAGTTCAAAGGATCCTTTCGCTCATTCCGCGCAAGAATTATGCATATGATCCTTACACAGAATCAAAACAAGATTTCTCAAGCAATGCTTCAGAGATTCCTCAGGCATGAACTAAAAAAAGAAAAATCAAGCTGGAGCGCCAATGATATTATTTCCTCGCTTCTGAAAGACGGCCTGCTGAAAAAATCAAGAGGCGCCTACTCGCTATAAAATGAAGGAACCCACGAGTTAGATTATCCCGTGGGTTCTTAAGATGACTACATGCCGAAGAGAAAGGTTCAGCTTTCCTCCCCGCATGGTCTCTCCCCGTATGGTCCAAATGGGAAAGATATTTGCGCTTGTCGCATCTCCGTGCGGCTCTCTACTTCTGGAAGCCCGCAGTTTCCTGTTTTTAAGGGAAGGGAACTGCTCCAGCCTGACGATAAAATACGTTACTTCGTACCCGCCGTACTGGCGAGAAACTTCAAGCAGAGTAAGATCAGCCGGGCCGAGTTTAATGCCGGTTTCTTCTCTTACTTCTCTGATTGCGCATTGCTCGGAGGTTTCGCCTTGTTCCTGCTTGCCTCCCGGAAGCTTCCATTCTTTGCTCTCCTTGACCAGTACAAGGCCCAGCTCTCCTTTTTTAGAACACCGAGGGTAGCGGCATTGAATCGCCACAACCGAGATCGGCAAAATCGGAAAAGAAACCATCAATCACCTCCTCTGAAGCAATAGTAAACCAAATCCCTTATACACCATATGCCAAAAAGATCAAACAAGTAAGCCCAGCCTATCTCCCCTTTATTATCAGGAAGAATCGGCTGGGCATGTGATGACGAGGTATGCACTACTATGAACGAGAAGGGGCGAACCTCGTGCGCGAAGCACGTATGGTGCACCAGCCACCATAGTACAGGCAGCCTCATCCTTCTCAGATACTCTACAGGTAGAGCATCCTAATTTTGTGCAACCTCGCTTCCTATATGGTCAATGTTAGCCTCCTCAGGCAAAGCCTGGTTCAACTCTCACTGACCTTCCCCCTTTCACCCTTTCTTTGGGAAGAGTGGGAACAAGATAAATATAGCAAACTCAAAAAAATTGTCAACCCCTTCTAATCCTTGGTCTCGCCAAGTTATCCACACCTTAACCGAGTCAAGGCAACAGAAAGAGGGCTTTTGCGTTTTTGGCTGTTGCAGAAGCAACTTCTTCCAGACTCACATTTTTGATGCGGGCAATCTCCTTTGCAACATATTTTACGAATAAAGGCTCGTTGCGTTCAGTCCTTGCCTCGGGAGGCGCTAAGTAGGGCGCGTCGGTCTCCAGAAGAATTCTTTCCAAAGGGATATTTGCGATAATTTCCTGAGGGCTTGGCAAGGCTGGAACTTTTTTGAAGATAAGACCATTGAATCCAAAGTACAGGCCCATATCGTAGAATCTCTTTGCCTGGGCAAGGGTGCCGGTGTAGCAATGAACAACTCCTTTTATTGTTCTTTCTCCGAGGAATTCAATCAGCTCATCATGGGCTTTTCTGCAGTGGAGTATCACAGGAAGGTTGAGTTCTTCCGCAAGTTTTATCTGCAGAGCAAGAGTAGACTTCTGCTTCAATCGCAGAGCTTCCCTTTTCTGCCTGCTCTTTGGTTCATAATAGTAATCCAAGCCCGCTTCTCCCACAGCAACAACTTTCCCTTTCGGCGAGCTCAGAACAAGTTGCTTATATTTTTCGTAATCAAACTCTTCCCCTTTGGTATCAAAGGTCATCCAGGGCTCTTTCTTCACATGTTCAGACTGAACCTCCAGCACATCAACCTCGCGCTCTTCCAGATGAATAGGGTGCAGGCCGATTGCGGCATACACGCCCTCTTTGTATTTTACCGCCATTTCAACGGCTCTTTTTGACGTTGAAAACTGGGTTCCGGGCATAACAACCCAGGTGTCATTTCTAAGGGCATTCTCCAAAACCTTGCCTGCGTCATCTTTAAACGCGTTGAAGTTTACGTGGCTGTGAGTGTCTACAAGCATGAGGTTATTGTAGCACACTAAAAAGAAAGGCTCGTTATAATAACGAGCCTTTGATGCGAACTCTACTATTTTATTTAGTAGGACTTTACGAAATAGGAACCTTTTACTTTTTTTTCGGGCGGATTACGAAGTTCATGAATTTCTTGCCTTGTTTCTTCAAGACGAACCTGT
Organism: Candidatus Wildermuthbacteria bacterium; assembly: GCA_016177065.1. Lineage (GTDB taxonomy): Bacteria > Patescibacteriota > Minisyncoccia > Minisyncoccales > UBA10102 > JACOVZ01. The sequence goes on from JACOVZ010000041.1 coordinate 8,876, forward strand.
GCCCTCTGTTTCTCTTCTGCAGAAACAGAGGGATCTCTTAGCCGCGCCGCGATTCCTCTTGCTTTTGATTCAAGCTGTTCCAAATGGGTTTTGGGACGAAAACCTTCCAAGACATACCTCCTTTAGTACATATGACACTGTGCGTTTTGCCCTTGGTAAAACTAAACTGACTATCCCGGCCCTTGCCCTGCGCCTGCTCCAACAAGCAAATCTTTGGATTTTTGAGATACATTGCAAGGCATGCGGAAAGAAAATCCTTTCGCCAGTCCGGGGGAACGATTCCTTTCTACGACAACTATGAAAAGAATCTCTTCTCTAATGTCACCTGAGACGCCGAGGCAGTACAGTTTCCCCTCCACAAGATTGTGGGGGGAATGAACTGCAGCAATCTTGCATGCCTCGCCCATTGAATTCTCCCCCTGGAATCTGAAATCCGCAACAGGGATACTAAGCTTTTTCAAAAATGCCAGGAGCGCTTCTGGATTTCCTTCTATAACGCCGGTGCCAGAACCCATGACTTTTCCCTCCTTGCTATTAAATTGGTAAAAGAACTTGCCAGAGAGATTTTCCCTGGCCGCGCCTGTCTTGAACAAGCGGGGCCAAAGAACATCAAAAAACCAGCCCTCGTTTACGGCGAAGAGCTGGCGGTTTTGTTGCTTAGCTATTTTTTAGCACGAACAAGTACCCTTCTCTTCGCCTGAGCAGGTAAACAAGTAAAAGTTAATTATTCTGGAGATTGCGTTTTTCATGCTTAATAAGGCTAGTGTAGCAGAGCAAAAAATGTTGTCAAGATGAGGGCCAAATGCGTGGAAAAAGATTCGAGCGTACTTCGCTCTCTAATGTGCATTCTTTCACTATCTCTTTTGCGGTATCTGGAAGAAATGGACTCAGTAAGTTGCCTATTTCTTGCAGTGTTGCTGCCAAATCTCCTACGATTTTCTTCTCTTTGCTTCCCCCCCAATTATTTGGGCTTGCTTCCCAAGGATGATGCTGATCAATATACTGGTTGCAGAAAGCAATGAGTTCCCAGATCGCTAAGAGTGCATCGTTGAATTTAAACTCCTCAACAGCAAAACTACTTGCTTTATGCGCTTTCTCTATTGCTTCCTTGAGCAACGCCTCTTGAACCGTTGCATGTACGAAATCACCTGGGCTGTACATCTTTATCTCTAAGGCAAGACCAAGTACTCTTGCTACAAGATTTCCTAAACCATTTGCCAAGTCTGCGTTATATCTTTCCTCAAACTTCTCCTGGGTGAAATCGCCATCTTCTGCGGAAGGGATTTCTCGCAGCAAGAAGTAACGCACGGCGTCAGCTCCGTATTTTTCAATCAACGGAAAGGGATCAACAACGTTTCCTAATGATTTAGACATCTTCTTTCCTGCCACGGTAATATAGCCATGTACGAAAATCGTATCTGGTAGGGCAAGCTTTGCCGAGAGAAGCATTGCAGACCAATATACTGCATGAAACCGAATTATTCCTTTCCCAATGACATGCAACTTTGTACCTTCCCCTTCCCAAAACTCTTGAAATCGAGGGCCATCCTCCCCATATCCTAGGGCATTGATATAGTTTGGAAGGGCATCAAACCAAACCCAAATAATCTGGCTAGAATCTCCAGGAACTTGCACTCCCCAACCCTTTGCACGTTCTGCAGAGCGTGAGATGCAGATATCTTTAAGACCAGTACGAATAAAACTTACGACCTCATTTTTTCGGGAGGCAGGAACAATGCGAAGCTTATCGCTTTCAATAAGTTCAAGAAGTTGTTTCTCATATTTTGAAAGTTTAAAAAAATAGTTTTCCTCCTCTATGCGTTCTAGTGCTACCTGATGTTCTGGACAACGTCCGTCCTTTATCTCATCCTCTTCGTAAAACGCTTCGCAGCCAACACAATACAGCCCGGCGTATGTTTTTTTGTAAATGTCTGCTTTGCATGCAAGCCAAAGCTTCTGCGCACCCTTGAAATGGCGCTCTTCTGTGGTACGGATAAAATCATCCCAGGATAGGTTTAACGGCTGCTTGAGCGCTTGGAATTTTGCTGAGTTTTTATCTACAAGTTCTTTTGGAGATATGCCGAGGTCTTCTGCCGCTCGTACGTTTTTCAAACTATTTTCATCGGTACCCGTTAGAAAAAACACCTTGCTACCCAAGATTCGCTGGTATCTCGCAATCACATCAGCTTGAATAAACTCTAAAGCATGGCCGAGATGCCCCGGTGCATTTACATATGGTATCGCTGTTGATATAAAAAATGGCTTCATAATAATGCGGGCGCGTTCATCCTCAGGTACCCATACTTTACGTTGCGAAACACTATATTCGCTATTGCGTCCTGGATTGCTATCTTCTTATCCCTATGCCTAACATATGGTTCTAAAAAGTCAAAAAGGCGAAGTAATGATTCTTTTCGGTTTATTTGAAACATCCAGTAGTTCTGCTTGTGACCATATCCATCTTTTTCAATACGATCTTTAATCTTACTCTCATGCAAGTTTGAACATATGATTCCGTTGCGAAGAAGACTCTCGCGAATATCAGAGAGAATCTGACGATTATAGTTCCCTAAACTGTAAACTGCACGCCCATCTGCTGGAATAAAGATACTGCCCTCTGCGTCCGAAAAACCAGCAAAAAAGGCGAAAAAGGTTTGCTGATTATACACCCACTTAGGAATCTCTTTCCCTAGCAGAAACGAAAATGACAAGTTTAGATTTGCCTCAATCTGAACTTTTTTCTCTCTGGTGGGCCTTCCTATCCACACATGCCCATAACCAATAAACAACTCTTTAATAAGCTCCACCTGCGTTTTCTTTGTACTCCCACAATCTGCATGAATCGTATCCCCTAATCGCCTTATTCGTAGATCTCCACGAGTAAATCCGAGAAGATATGCCTTATCTTGAATACTGCCATCAAAATCTTTTCGTGGGAATCGGATGTGAGCTTCGGAAGAAGTTCTAAGAAGAATATCGAACTCTTTCAACTTGCGATGGACGGTACCTCTCGGATATCCATATCGCTTTTCTATCTCCCAGGTAGAGAGTTTTTTGAGAACATACCAATGCTGAAGTTTTGCCTTGGTTAAAGCGGTGCCATTCCAGGGAAACCTTGTTTTAATCCCATACTCCTTGAGACGATTCCAAATGGTGCCCTGACAACATCCATAGCGTTTAGCTATTTGGTAGGTCGTAAGACCCTCTTTCTTGTAGAGACGCTGCAACTCTCTCTTTGGTAGATAAATTCTGAACATACTAAAATTATAGCAGTTTTTTGACTAACCTACGACTAGAAACGGTGTTCTATATCATTTCTCTATCGCTTTTCTTTATAGACCACAATGACGAACTCGCCTTTCTGCTTGTCTTTCTTCACTTGCTCTAACACCTCTTCTATCCTGCCCCGGTACACTGTTTCAAACATTTTGGTAAGCTCCCTGCACACCGCCACAGAAGCTTCTCTGTTCAGCTCTCGCAATTCCTGAAGCGTCTTAAGAATACGGTATGGAGATTCGTACAAGATCACAGGATGCTCTGACGCAGCTGCTTCCCTGAAAAACGATTTGCGCTTTCGCTTGTGCGGAGGATATCCCAAAAACAGAAATTTGTCCATTGGAAACCCTGCTATGCTGGCTGCCGCCGCCATAGCAGAAGGCCCTGGCATGGGGACTATCTTTATGCCCCGGCCTTTTTTGGAAAGATACTCCACAAGCTCGTTTCCCGGATCTGAAATCCCAGGGGTCCCGGCATCTGAAACCTGCGCCAAATTCTTGCCCTCAGAAAGAAGGCTGAAAATACGATCCATAACCTGCAAGGAACTATGCTGATGGTAGCTTATCAAAGGAACAGAAATGCCATAATGCAAAAGAAGTTTCTTGGTCACTCTGGTATCTTCGCACAAAATGAAATCAACGCCTTTCAGAGTTTCAAGGGCGCGATATGTAATATCCTTAAGATTCCCTATTGGAGTTGCAACCACAAAAAGAGTTGACATCAGGCTTCTGCAGTCTTTTCTTCCTTGCGCTTTTTGAGAAAGTCCCTGAGGAATTCAGCAAGGATTCCGGTTAGGGGAATTGCAAGCAAGGCTCCCATAATGCCCCAGAGCTGGCCTCCGATTGCTAAAGCTATTAACACAAGCACAGGGGAAATGCCGATGAATTTCTTGGTGAGAATGGGGGTTAAGATATTCCCTTCAATCTGCTGGATAAGCGTAAACGCAATAACCACAAACAGCGCCTTTGCAACAGAATCCAGGGAAACCAGAAGCGCAATCACGGCTCCCGCAAAGAGCGGCCCTATAATGGGAATGAAGTTCAAAACGCCGGACAACAGCCCCAAAGAAAACGGGTACTGGACGTTGAACAATAGCAAAGAGACTGAAACCGCAACCCCCACAAACAGAGAGCTCACAATTCTGGACACAAACCACGCAGACACCTTTTTCTGGGATTTTTCCCAAATATTCAAAGCAAAGACCTCGTAGCGCTTTGGAAACAGGGCAAAGATAACCCGCTCAATCGCTTTTTCCTCCAGAGAAAGGAATATTGCAATGCTGATGACGAAAATCGTGGAAAACACTCCTCCGAATATCGCAAACAGCACCGAGAAAAAGTTGGATGAGAACTGCTCCACCCCCCCGCTCACGGAGCTAAAGAATGTTTCAACATTTGAAAACGCCGTCACCCCGAGCCCCTGCAAAGGAGGAGCTAATGTCTCAAGATAATGCGGGAACAGCTGGGAGAATCTCTGTATCTCGTTTACGAAGAAGGGGGCAACGGCGTAAATAGTGAAGGCGAGCACCCCAAACACGAAAAGATAGGTGCTTACGGTTCCCACCACTCTGGGAATTTTTCTCTTCTGAAGGGAATCAATGACAGGATCAAACAGCAAAGAAATAATGACGCCGAACATCACCCACACCAAAATGTCCTTGATAAGGAAGAACACGTATAAAAGCAGGGCTGTTAAGGAAAGCTTAACGATGGTTCCCCATGATATATCCAGTTTTGGATCTGATGCTCCCATAGAAATCAGGAAAGAAGATCCTCAAAATGCTCCTTGTTTTTTGCAGGGCCTAAGACTGCGAGATTCAGGTTCTTTTTCACGAATAAGGCTTCCGCAACCCTTCTCACGTCTTCAGCCCTTACTTTTTCTATTCTAGCATAAACCTGCTCAGGGCTCATAGTCTTTTTTTCCAGAAGCTCCTGCATGCCGTAAAAGGAAGCCTTTGCCTCCGAAGATTCCAACCCAAGCTCCATGGCTCCTTTCATGTGGTCTTTCACTTTCTTAAGCTCAGCTGGAGACGCTTTTCTCAAAGCTACTTTTTGATATTCCTTCAGAATCGTTTGAATGGCAACTTCCGCTTTCTGATGAGGAACTCCTGCAACGCTCACCAAGAATCCCGTGTCTGTGTCGCTATCGCTCTCAGTGCGAATGTCATAGGTGATGCCGAGCTTCTCACGCACTTCCAAAAAAAGCCTGGAGCTTGCCATGCCGCCAAGCATGGTTGCTAAAACTTCCTGGGCGTATCTGGCAGGATGGAAAATATTGTACCCCCTCGCGCCAAGAGCGAGCCGCGTCTGGTCGGTTTTCTTTTCCTCAAGGAGAACGCACGGAGCTTTTTGAGATTCCAGCACCTTTAGCTTGCCTTTGAACTCAGTTCCGTTCATTCTCCCGAAAAGCTTCGTGACCTCTTTGATGATATTTTCTTCCTTCATGTTTCCGGCAACGCACACAAGGGCGTTGGAAGAGACATACTGGCTATGCATGTAAGAAAGGAGGTCTGTTCTTGAAAAAGCAGAAACTGTTTCTTTTGACCCCGCAGTGTTCCAGCCAGCTGGCTGATCTCCATACAAAACTTGCTTCCAAAGATCATCAATCCTCCTCATGGGATTGTCCTTATAGATATTGATTTCTTCAATGACAACTCCTTTTTCTTTTTGAATCTCCTCTGAAGGGAACAGGGAATTGAAAAAGATGTCTGCCACCAGATCCAGCGCAATACTTGCCTTTTCATACTGGACCTTCACGAAATATCCCGTGTATTCCTCTCCCGTGAACGCGTTGAACATGCCTCCAACCCTGTCAATGGTTTCCATGACTTCCAAGGGCGTGGGGCGCTTCTTCGTTCCTTTGAAAAACATGTGCTCCAGAAAATGCGAGATGCCGTTCTGCTTTTTTGTTTCGTATTTAGACCCCGTCCCGACAAAAACAAAGACCGTAACGGCCTTGGTATCATGATGAGGAACGGTAAGAACGCGCAACCCGTTTTTCAGCACTGTTTTCTTAACCATGGAGTTTGGCGCTTACTGTGTCTGCCAAGTCTTTTATCTTTATCCGCTCCTGTTTCATGGTATCTCTATTGCGCACAGTCGCCTTTTTGTCTTTCAAACTTTCAAAATCAACCGTAATTACAAGAGGTGTGCCGATTTCGTCCTGCCTGCGATAGCGCTTGCCAATGCTTTGAGTCTCGTCATACTCGCAGACAAAGCCCTTGGATAATTCTCCATAAATTTCCTTTGCGACTTTGGCCAATTCATCTTTTTTGGAAAGAGGCAATACTGCAACTTTCACCGGAGCCAGCCACGCAGGAAATTTCATCACCACCCTTGTCGCGCTCTCTCCTTCTTCTGCAGTTGGAGCTTGCTCTTCATGGTAAGCCTCAAGCATTGCCACAAGCACTGAACGATCAACTCCCCACGAAGGCTCAATAACATGGGGAACAATTTTCTCATTAGTTTCAGGGTCTTGCCAGCTTAGGTCTTGCGAGCTTGCTTTCATGTGATTTTTGAGATCAAAATCCCCGCGGTAGGCCAGCCCGTACAACTCTTTCTGTCCAAAAGGATATTTGTATTCAATGTCTACGGTCCGTTTTGAGTAGTGGGCCCGTTCTCCTTCTTGAATCTCAACGTATTCAACCATTTTTTCTGAAACGCCGAGGTCTTTCACCCACTGCTTCATTTCTTTAAGCCAATGTTCAAAGTATTTCTTCCAATCCGATTCTTTCACGAAATATTCAATCTCCATTTGCTCAAACTCCCTGGTGCGGAAGATAAAATTGCCTGGAGTGATCTCATTGCGAAAGGCCTTGCCAACCTGAGCTATGCCAAAAGGCAGTCTGCGATGGGTTGTATCAAGAATGCTCTTGAAATCCACGAACATTGCCTGCGCAGTCTCGGGACGGAAATACACTATATTCTCATTGGATTCAACGGGCCCAAGAAAAGTCTTGAGCATTAAATTAAACTGCTTTGCGGGGGTAAAATCCTTGCTCTTGCAGCTTGAACAGACATTGTTTGCAATTTGGTCTTCACGAAACCTCGTATGGCATTTCTTGCATTCAACCAGAGGATCATTGAATCCGGCAATGTGCCCTGAGGCTTCCCACACTTTTGGGTTCATTAACAAAGCAGCGTCAATGCCCACAATATCGGTTCTCTGGTGCACAAACCTTTTCCACCACTCTTGCTTAATGTTGTTTTTTAGTTCAACTCCCAAAGGCCCATAATCAAAAGAGTTGGCAAGGCCGCCATAAATCTCAGATGAAGGGAAGATAAACCCCCGCCTTTTCGCGAGAGAAACGATTTTCTGCATGAGGTCTTCCATAGGGTTCACTCTATCAAATTTTCCCTATTGCACAATGCCCTTGCCTTGAGCAGAAGAATCATTGGGAATAGTAGTATCAATAGCAGAGGCAGACCCCGTTACAGACTGCGCGGTCCACGTATCGTCTCCCGTAATTTGAGCCTGGCCCATAAGCTGGGCAGGGCTCCCTCTCTGGGACACAAAAGGAGAAAGAGAAACCTGGAATGCGACAGACAAGGGCTGAGAAAATACTCCTGCTCCTGCCAGCAGATCGCCCGCACCCCACACCACTTCTCTTGAACCAGAATCAAAGGTAAGGTGAGAATCCCCGGGAAACACTTTGCCCGTAAGTTCCACATTCTGCGGAAGAATCGACTTCACCTTCACGTTTTTCACGTTATTAAAGTAATTCTTCGCCTGCCATACAATAGTGTAGGTTGTCTTGCTTTCAGGCTGAGGAGGCAAAGGGCCTTCGTTCCCAAACACTTCGTCCTGATAATATCCTTTTTGCTCAATGACGAGCTTTGAATTCACTTTAACCTCAAACTCCTCCCTGGCTTCTGAAAGCAGTATTCTGTTTCTTGCAGTAAGATTTGAATCTTCAGAATCCGGGGATATTGCATCCTGCCTGATGGCAATCCAGAATTCAACCTTTCCAGTTTCTCCTTTTCCCAGGAATCTAAGCTTGGGAACGTCTTGAGCCTCCCACACAACAGAATTGTCCCCTGATTGAAAGCTTCCTTCTGAGGCCTGCAGAGTTGAAAAGTCAAAAGCGTTTCCTTCCAAAGCAACAATCAGAAACAGATTCTCAAGATTCCTCTCGCTCACGTTCTTAAATGAAATCTCATAGTGCAACGTCTGCCCCGGAGAAACGCTCAGAGGAGTATTGCCGTTGATAACCTGGGAAATCTGAATTTGGGGCTTTGTGATCTCAACTCCTTTTGAAGAATCTTTTAAAAGCGTGAATTCTCCGTCTTTCCAGGATCCCAGAGTGGCGCGGAAAATCTTTGCCTCCTGCAGTTTCCCCTCAAGCTTGCCCCGTACGGTAATCCGCCCTCCCTCTGCCTTGTTCAATATTCCGAGCTTCCATTCATCCTCTCCAATGGGAGAGGGGGCTGCCTGCGCAAATTCAAATCCTTCAGGATACTCAATTTTTATCCTCAAGTCAGAAAGCGGATACTCTGAATTGGAAAAGTAGTTTAAGGCGAAGCTGAACTGCTGGGAGCTCTCGGTTCTTGAAGGCATATCAAGCTCAAAGCTCAAGGGAACAAAAGAAATAACGCTTGCGCCCTTGGTCTCAGCTTCATAGCGCGCGTTGATGTTCTTTGGAGCATAAGTTAAAGAAGCCCTTGCCTCCTGCAGGCTTCCTTCTTTCCCAAACAATCTTCCCTTAAACTGTTTTGTCTGCTCTTGCCCCGGATAGATCTCGCTTACTTGAATGGTGTTCCGCAGGCTGTTGCCGTCTGAGGGCACGGATCCTTGCGGATATTCAAAAACCAGAACCGGGTTTTCCAAAGAAATCTGCCCATTGTTTTTCCACTGGACCGTGTAGGTGATTTCTTCTCCCGCAGTTGCCTCTTTGGGAGCTATAATTTCAAACTTCAAGTCAGCCTTTGAATAGCTGTTCCTCTGCCAAAACCAAACTCCAAGGGCAAGGAGGATAAAAACTGAAATTCCAATAATGCGCCAAATCTTTTTCATTGCTTGCCTATTGTACCTCTTTTAAAACTCTTGAGAAATATTCAAGCGTGGTTTTGCGAAGCAATGGGGCGGAAAATGTTTCTTTCCCTGCAGACAATACAAAAGGGATGGGCTGCTCTAAAAACATTTTCAGAATACTCTGAGTCCCCTTCTCAAACGCATCATATGCGGGGCGCCACCCAAGATGCGAAACAAGATTCCAGAAAAAGTAGTAGTACATGCGGGAACAATTTTCTTTGTGCGCTTCTTTGTTCTTTAGGGCTTCCAGGGATTCTGTAAGCAGCGCCCATACTTTCAAATCCTGGATTTCGCCCCTAAGAAACATATCCAGAGTTTCAAGCATGCGGATTGCCACCTTCAACTTGGGAAGATCTTCTCGCACAGACTGGTAAGAATCCAGAAGGGAAACGTCTGTAATTGTTTTTTTGTTCTTGCCCTGCACGAACGCAAAATCCGAACGGTAGAGAATCTCAAGTCCGCTTCTAAGCTTTGAGGTTATCTTTCGCTCAGACACTGCCCGCAAATGCACCTTTCCAAACTCCTTCGTAAATACGGCAAACACCCTGTCGTTCTCCCCAATATCCCTTTTCTTGAAGATAACCCCTTCGGTTTTAAAATACGAGCTCATGCCTTTTTGCGGGCGGCCAATGCAAACTGAAGAAAATAATTATCTAAATACTCAAGAGAAACATCATACTGCGGTTCTCCAAGCGAAGCTGAACAGAACAATTCCCTTGCTTTTGCTATTTCCCGAAGTCTTGCACCTCTCCATCTTGCATCCGCCATCAGCATATCAAAAAGCTCAAGAGCCCGCTCCATGGCGCCTTGAAAATATTTTTCATCCCTCCCTTTCCACTGAAGGGTTCTGTGCACTTCGCTTCCGATATTCCCCATCTGTTCAAATATGGAAAGCTTGTACCATTGCCCTTGGGAAGCATTTTTATGAAATACAATATTCATGGCCGTACTAACTTCACTACGATTTCCCTAATCTTTTTTTGCAAAAGCGCATCTTCAACGTTCCGAGAACGATTTCCAAAGGCTGGCTTCAGATTCACCATTGAGTCAAACTCAATAAAGTTTTCTCCTGATTCTTCTGGATATAAATTAATGCCCCAGGTGCTTTCGCGCCTTGATCCTTCTTTTTCCATGAGTAGGGCTTCTTCGTCCGCATGAAACTCCCCGCCAATCGCCATTATTTCTTGTTCCACATCAACCACCGCTTTCACTGCATCCCAGGCATAGCTTTTTGCAATTTCCTTCAGTTCCTCTTTGTCAACCAATGTTTTTATAATCTTTATTTCCATAAAAA
>JACOVZ010000052.1 GCA_016177065.1 Candidatus Wildermuthbacteria bacterium
CTTCTAATGCTTGCACTGCATTTACCAAGTTCCGATAGTCCAAAAGGGTAGTTCTGTCATCAAGCCTTGTTTCTCTTAGATTTTTTAAGAGGCGCATTCTTGTGTCAAAGTCCCGGAGGTTCGTAGTTGGTTTGTCATCAACGTTGGTCATCTGGTCTCGGCCGGCCCAGTCAACCACTCTTCCCACCGGGTTTTGAGTGAGCCAGTTAAATAACTTTTGGTTTCTTCCATAGAGTTCTTCCGCGTTCAAATTTCCTATGCCTCCGGCTCCATTCATCACTTTATCAAATTTTTCTCTGTCAAAGTTGTTCAAAAGCGCTTGGAAGGTTGAGGGGCTCGCGTCACGTGTTCCGTATCTAAAGCCAAGGGTGTCTGGGTTAATTACGTTTGCAATGTCTGGGGCCTTTAATTCTCGGGAGTAGATCGCAGAAGCAGCAGTATCGTTTAGGAAGGAATTCATTTGTTCCGGCGCGAGTTTTGTTTTTGCTTGTGCGATTGCGGCCCCCCGGTCTCTTTCTACGTCTTCATCGGTAATGAGTTTAAACCTGAGCCCGGCCTCAATGGTGAGATCGTCCTTGCCGATATCTTTTACGATTTCTTCTTTTGTCTCTGCGATTTTATCTTGTATCTTTTTTCTCCTTGCTGGGTCTGGAGTTCCGGCTGTTTCCATATTTTCCAACAGCTGTGCAGTCACGATTTCGGGCATAATATCAGCTATCGCGCCGACCGAGTCTAGCAGATAAGAAGTGTTTGAGCTTTTGAGCGCCGAGGCCGCAATCTTAGCGCGGAATTCGGGGCTTGTGTGCTTTAATTCCTTGCCCATTTTTGCTGCGTACTGAACTAAGTCGCTGTCGTTTAGGCCCTTTGCGCTTGCGATAGATTCTTTCTGTGAAGTTGTTAAGTCTGCAAAATTTTGAGGGGGCTGGAATTTGCGTTTGCGCGCAGCGTAGCCAAGAAGTTTCTCGCCTACGGCTCGGTTGAGCAACCCTCCTCCCGCAAAAGAGGCTGGCTTGCTTGAAAGTGCCTGTTGAGTTTTTTCTGCCAGGCCAGCGAGCGCATGAGAAGCTATTCTAGTGTTTGCAAGGCGTCCGGGGACGCTTCTCCCAAATTTGACGACTCCTTTTGCGCCAGCAGGAGCTAATTGCATGCTGAGCGTGACTCCGTAAAACAGAAGAAACAATGTAGTAAGGGGAGCAAGAAGACTTACAATTACTCCGCCTAGTCCCTCTGGCACATTGGCGTAATTTTTGATTGAGCCTGCTTCCACCACCTCGCTTGCAAGAAATATGAAAATAGAGATTGGAATACCCAAAAGCGCCCATTGGATAAGCTGTTGCCACCATTGATTCCAATACCTTCTCGTCGCTGGAAGAATGTATAGGGCAAATGCAATTGGCGAAATGATAGCAAGCGCCCATAATACAATGGTTCTTAGTCCAAACAAAAGCATGACGGTAAGATAAATTAAGATTGAAACAAAGTAGTAGACAATCTGCACAATATTAAGCGCAAGAGCATCGGCTCCCCCCCAATTTGGTACTTCGCGAATCGTGTTTTGCCATGGGGGTCCGCCTGCTTCAGTAAGGAAATAATTTGTAATAACGTTGCCAATATCAACAACGAATCCCACCAGGACGCCACTGAAGTTAATGAGGAGAACAATAATAAGAAGCGCCGGCAAAGTCTTTTGGAATTGATATGATTGAATCCGCAAAATAGTCGCAAATCCAATCAGAGCCAGAATGAGAATAAACAAACTGTCCACGAAGTGACGCATAATATTCCAAGCCGAATGAACGAATGGTGGCGCATCATCATTGCTGGGGCTTACGGGTATGGACATGAAGTACTCAATAACCCGATTCATGGTTTTTGTAAGAGCAAGGGCAATGTCTTTTAGTGCTGCTGTTATGAGCGCAACAACTGAATTAATAATTGTAGCGCCAATATTAAGAGCTTTGCCGGAAAGATCGCTTAGCCAGCATGCCACATCATTAAAATCGCATGATGCGGGGTTTGTTGCTACCGCCTGCTGTTCACTAACCTGGGTATTTGTAAGTAGACTTGTATATTGGCCGTTAATTCTACAGACGCGATCTTGCTGAATCTGATAGCAGTAAGATGTTTGAGTGCCAAATCCTTTCGGAGGATACAACAATACTGCTCCTTCTCCATCGGCACACTTATTAACACACTCTGCCACTGGAAGAGTCGTCATCAGTATAGCTCCCTCCGGAGGTTGCCCGTTTTTTGGGCAATCGTATGTATTTTTAGGAAAGACACTGCCGCTTGTCGAGTGTGGTACGCAGTTTGTCTCCGGGGGAGGCACTGACGAAGCCGAAAGAGCAACATCGAAGCTAAGGAACAATATAGAAAACGCAAAAATCCCCACACAAACGAGAAACGATCTTTTAGATAGAAAATCCCGCATCAGATTTTTTTATTGTATCATTCTACCACAAGAAATCCATAAAGCACATGCGTCAAGTCTTCAATTCATACCACCGCCCGAAGATATTTATGTTGAAGCCGAGAAGATCAAGGAGCACATTTAAAACGATCCAGGCAAATAGCATAATGAGAATACCGATGCCGACAGCTTTCCAGATTGATTTTATTTGCTGAAGCATGGTAGGCGTGCCGAGAGAGAAATATATCAGGGTGCCCGTAGCTATTGCCATTAGGGCAGCAATGATCAGGCTTAACTTCCAAAGCGCAAAGTCAATAAGATTATGGACAAGCAGGAATATATGCTTAAGCTCGCACGGACTTCGCTCGTCCCATGATGCAGTAGATTTGTCATCAACAGATCTTCCGCATGGAATCAGACCTCCTTGCGTGGCATCAGGTTCTTCCACAGAAAAGAGTTGTACGCTTTCAGGGCCTTTTGTCTGGCACCCTGCATCAATGCAGGCCGCAACTTTTAATTGGTACTGGCCCGTGCAGCGCACGGCAACGCGCATGGAGTTTTGGGAAAGAATGCCTTGCGTAATGCTTTTTCCAACTAAATCCTTGCAAGACGAAGTTTCATTTTCCGGAGCCGCGGGATACTGCACGTCATACGAATAGAAGTTTCCGCTGAATACCGAGTTCCACGAAAGATTGGCGCTTGGAATGATTTCCTCTGTACCTGGCTTTGGCGAAGTAATCTGCGGAGCCGTCAGAATCGCCGTGTTCAGGGTGCTTGAAGACCAGTTTCCGCATATTTTCCCAAGAGCATCGGCGCATGTTTTTACGCGCCAGGAATAATTTGCTCCCTGCAAAAGATTATCTACCCTCGCCTCGGAATTTATAGCAACGCCGTTATTATTTCCAGCTTCCCATGCATAGGAGGCGGCTCCTGGCATATTGTTCCAAAAAAGAGTTGCGGGGATTGCGGTTTTATCCGCCTCCTTTGGTTTTGTGGCGAGCCCGGTTGGAGACGCGCCCGTTGTTTTAAATTTCCATGTTTCGCTCCATTGGCTTTGATTCTCGCATCTGGAATAATCTCCTCCCGAACACCCCGCAACTTTCCAGGTATATTGCGCGTTAAGATTAAGATCGCTCTGGAGTTGGCTTAGTGGATAACTAAGCGCATAAACAAAGTAATCTTTTGCAAATGGTTTTAGAGTAGGCTCTCCTTCAATACGGATACGATAATGAGTTGCATAGGTGTCATTGCGTTGCCAACTGAGAATAGTAGAGAGGTTCACGGCGGCTCCATTATTAGGAGTCCTAAGGGTTGGAGTAGTAAGTTGCCCTCCCGGCACAAAACTCCAGCGCTGGCTTAAAGAACCGCATTTTGTATCTTTGCACGATGCGAGTTCCCAAAAGTATGCAATGCCGTTTTGAAACGTTTCCAGGGTAGCGTTGAGGAAATCTTGTTCGCTGAATGCAGTTTTCGCATTAATAGGAATTGCTGACGCAAGAGGGGTAAGAGTTACTCCCGTTTGCTTAAATACGTTGAGTTTGTATGACGTTGTGTCTGGCGCTTGGCACCATTGAAATATAATCGGGTGCGGCGCCCCTGCGTTACTCGCTTGTTCCCAGTCAGGATCATACGGGGACTTGAGTTCTGGAGCGGAACTTGCAGAGAAAGATAAAGGTTCGCTCTCTTTCCCGCAGTTTCCTGCGAGACAGGCCTTGGCAGAAATCTCGTAGGTTGTGTTAGGGTTGAGACTGCAGGACTGCGGCACAAGAGAAGATCCCCCATTTTCCGTTGCGGACGAGGAACTGCTGGAAAATTCATAATGATACGAATCAACAACGCATGACTGATCCTTCATCTTCTCGTCATTTTCTAAGCTGTCGGTGACGCCAACATTCACGGGCAGTTTTACTTTTGTTTTTGCCACGTCTTCAAAAACGTTTTGCGGAGAAAGAGAAGAATCGTCTATGCTCTTTAGGCTTGGAGCCGGATAACAGGTTCCAGAGCATTGGCAGGGGTATGCTGGGCTCCATTCGTTCGTGCCAGTGCATGTTTGGTAGCTTCCGCATGACTGGGAAGCAGGCGA
>JACOVZ010000043.1 GCA_016177065.1 Candidatus Wildermuthbacteria bacterium
CCAGCACAGGCACCGCTTCATTAATTTCCATACGGCAGTATTCACCAATCTTTCCCCCGAGCACTTGGAGCGCCACGGATCGTTTGAAAAATACAAAGAAGCAAAAGGGGAGCTTTTTCAGGCCGCCAAAAAACTTCATGTGATAAACGCAGACGATCCAAACGCGCAATACTTTTTGCAGTTTCCGGCAGAGAAGATTGTGCGCTATTCTCTGGCCGACGCAAGAAACTTGGGAGATTTCCATCTTAAGCTTCTGGGGGAATTCAATATGTACAACTCTTTGGCCGCAATTTCAACAGCCATGTCCCACGGGGTTTCCTTGGAGATTTGCAAAAAAGCGCTTGAGAAAATGGAAGGAGTCCCAGGAAGAATGGAGCAGGTTGTCTCAGCTCCCTTCAGGGTGTTTGTAGACTATGCATTCACGCCGGCAGCGTTAAAAAAAGTGTATCAAACGCTGAAGATTGAAAACCGTAAACTCGTTTGTGTGCTGGGAGCTGCAGGCGGAGGGAGAGACGCCTGGAAAAGGCCTGTGCTGGGAGGAATTGCCGCAGATTACTGCGATTCTGTTATCATCACCAACGAGGATCCGTATGAAGAAGATCCTTTGAGAATCATGAAAGAAGTTGCCAACGGCGCAAAAGGCAGAGCTCAGATTATTGAAGACAGAAGAGAGGCAATACGAAATGCCTTGTCTCAGGCTCAGCCAGGAGACACCGTAGTGATTACCGGCAAAGGATCTGAAGATTCCATTGCAATCAAGGGAGGAAAGAAGATTTCTTGGGATGATAGGGAGGTAGTGAGAGAAGAATTTCAGAACTTGACAAAGGCACAGAAGCGTGATATATAGTTATTTGAATGCGGTAATCTTTGTATGCCGCGTAAGCACATCTCAGCGCGAAAAGCGCAGAAGGAGAATCGTCATGACTAAGGTAGTCACAGACGAAACATTGGGAAGGGTTGCTCGCCAGCAGCATGATTTGTTCAGGCGAGTACGAGATGGTACGCTGGACCCGGGAGAGATTTCAAGGGGCCTGCAAGCCCTCATCGAGGGAAGGGATGGTACCAGTCCCGTTTTCTCCCGCGACATGACCAAGGAAGGTTGGGAGCTGGTGGAAGGTTCTGACGAGCCCGATCCAGCCCTGCTCTCTACAACAGAGTTCGAGTTCGTACCTATCCTCAAGAAGGATGAGGGCTCCATCTCCGGTGCAGAGATGAGGAAGCGAGCGTTGCTGGAGAACGCTAACTTAGGTCAGCGCGCCGCCGAGTGGTGGCTGGCGCATCCAAAGAAGATGCCGGTGCGGCCCGAGGGCGTCTACTGGATCCCCTTTACGAGGACAGTCTGGCGCTACCGCGATGGCGGCTTGGGCGTGCCTTGTCTCGACTGGCACGGCGGGCGGTGGATTCTGGGCTTCAACTGGCTCGAGGGCGAGTGGGACTCCCGTGGCAGGTTTCTGCGCCCGCGCAAGTAGCACTTTGGATCTTTGATCCTTCGTCGCAAGGCCTCTCAAGAACTTCGATTTTTGAGAGGCCTCTTTATTTCCCGCGAATATGATAGAATAGAAAGCGGATAGTAGATGACATGCTGAAGGTTACGGCTTTCAGCGGTCGAATTCCAGGATTGCTCAAAACAATCTCTCAAAAATGAAGATACTTGGTGCAGAGTATTAGGGAGTATGAAGACTTCGAATACGATACAATCCTGAGAGCACTCAAAGGAGGAAAGAAGATTTCTTGGGACGATAGGAAGGTTGTGCGCGAAGAATTCCAAAAGCTGGACACCAATCAAATTTCATGATACGGTAAGGCAGACGTATGAGAAGGAAACTTTTCACGGTCGCATATGGACCACACCAAGCTTCCAGGAAGCCTTCGCAAATTTGTTCGTTTGGAAAAAGCCCGCATCAGGCGGGAGATTTTAGACAGCAAAGACCAGAAACAGCTCATTGAAGAAATGTATCAAAAGATTATTCAGCAAACTCAAAAGAGAATCGCAAGGCCCCAGGAATCTTCAGCTGTGAAGGCAGAGCCTGCAGAGGCAAAGAAATAAATGACTATTCAAGACATCTACAACTTGGCGGTTCAGAAGGGGATTGAAGCTGATTTCAGGACAAAGGATCATATTCAGAAACTCCTCGCAAGGAAGAAGCAGAAGTTTGAGAAGCTCAATGATAAAGAGAAGAGAGGGTTTGACCAGGAGTCTCTTACAAATCCCTATTCTGATTCCAGGGTTCTTCACGTTGCGCAAGACAAAGAGATCAAGAAAGTTTTGGTTGGCATAGACATTGACGTCGCTGAAATACTGCTCGCAAAAGAATTGGAGGGAATTGATCTCGTGATTTCCCATCATCCGATAGGCAGGGCGTTGGCAGACCTTCACGAGGTGATGGAGCTTCAGGTGGACGTATTGAATCAGTATGGGGTTCCGGTGAACATTGCAGAGGGCCTGCTCAAAGAACGGATTTCAGAAGTTGCAAGGGGAATCAATCCGCGCAACAACTGGAGAACCGTAGACGCGGCAAAACTTCTTGGCGTAAGCTTGATGTGCTTGCACACGGTTGCAGACAACAATGCGGCAGCCTTTGTGCGCAAGGCGGTTGAAGCAAAAAATCCTGAGCGCCTGCAAGATCTCATGGAAATATTTGAGGGCATTGCAGAGTATGAAAAAGCGGTTGCGCAAGGGTCTGGCCCCAGAATTTTGGTTGGAAGCCCGGAGAACAGATGCGGAAAGATTGCGATTACCGAAATGACCGGAGGCACTGAGGGCTCTCCTAAGCTGTATGAACGCATGGCGCAATCTGGCATCGGGACTGTTATTGCGATGCACCTTTCTGACGAACATAAAAAAGAAGCTGAAACCTCGCACATCAATGTCATTAACGCCGGCCACATGTCTTCTGATTCCATTGGCATGAATCTTATTGTAGACGAGCTTGAAAAGCAGGGCATTGAGATTGTTCCGTGCGGAGGATTCCTGAGAGTATCCCGCCTGCGCTGAAGTTTCGGCGGGCAGGCCCGCGCGTCCTCGTAGTTGAATGGATACAATATCTCCCTCCGAAGGAGGTGGTGCAGGTTCGATTCCTGCCGAGGACACATTTGTTTTTGTGCCTCTTTTTGGTATACTGAAGGCATGAAAACACAAAACTGTTCGTTCATTCATGACTACAAGATTTGCGTGTCTGGGTCAGCTGAGCTTCTGCCTTGCACGCCCCGCGCAAAGGAGCTTGCAAAGGAAGTGGGGCGCCAGGTTGTAAAACAGGGAGCTATAATCATCACAGGAGCTACTACTGGAATTCCTTACTGGGCAGCCGTGGGAGCAAAAGAAGCAGGAGGGCTGTCTATCGGGTTTTCTCCGGCTGGCACCGAAAAAGAGCACGTGAGAGTATACCGGCTTCCCACAGACGCCTTTGATGTTATCGTGTACACGGGATTCGGATACGCGGGAAGAAACCTTTTGCTCACAAGAGCAGGGGATGCGGTTATTACCATTTGCGGAAGAATGGGGACATTAAATGAATTCACCGTTGCTTTTGAAGACAAAAAACCAATAGGGGTTCTTGAGGGAACCGGAGGCACTGCAGACAAGATAGATTATCTGTTTAAGGGAGGATACCGGGGCAAAAAGAAGGTGGTGATGTCTGCCTATCCCGATGTGCTGGTTCGGGAGGTTATTCAAATGATCAAGAAAGACAAAGACGGGAACCATAAGCATTTATTAAAAGGTCGAAAAAATAAAAGATAAGTGATAATGAATAAAATGTCCGCAAAAAAGTCCGCCAAAGGCGGATCCGCCTCGGGCGGAAAAGAAAAGCCCATTCGGAAAACTCAGGGCAAGCTCGTAGGCAGGGTTGATCACTACTTTGATAAGATTAAGGTTGCGGCCTTGAAGCTCAAAGGCTCTCTGAAAGTTGGAGATACCGTGCGCATTGAAGGAGGATCCATCTCTTTCACTCAGGAGATTGCTTCTATGCAAATTGAGCATGAGCAGGTGAAAAAAGCAAAGAAGGGAGATGAAATAGGGTTCAAGGTGAAAAAGAAAGTGCGGGAAGGGTACAGAATATACAGGCAATGAGCAAAACTTTCTTTTTAGCTCTTTCAACCCTTATTGGGGCTACTATTGGAGCTGGCATTTTTGGATTTCCCTACGTAGTCGCAAAGAGCGGATTGGTGCCGGGCATCATATATTTCTTTCTTCTTGGAGGCGTTGTGCTGCTCCTCCATCTCTTTTTCGGAGAAATATGCCTGAGAACTTCGGGGAAGTATCGTCTCGTAGGGTATGCAAAGATATATTTGGGGAAATGGGGAAAACTGCTTGCGACGTTCGTCCTTTTTTTTGTGTTAGCCGGAGCATTGCTTTCTTACCTCATTCTTGCAGGAAGTTTTTTTGACATTGTTTTTTCCCCGTGGATTCATTTCCCCAGCACAATCGTATGGTCGGTTTTGTTCTGGATTGCGGGCTCTTTTTTTATACTCAAGGGCAGGCAGCTGATTACCGTAGCTGAGCTTTTCATGAATGTCGGGTTTTTTGCGGCCATAGGGGTTTTGTTTTTGTTCGCGATCCCCCACATGCAGTCTTTGCAGATTCCCTCGTTTGACATTGCGGGCCTTCCAATCGCGTTCGGGGTGTTTCTGTTCGGGTTCTTGGGCCTTGAGGCGATTCCAGAGCTTGCAAGCTTTCTGAAAGACACCAAAGAGAAGATGCGGCTCCACTCAGTGATTATCTGGGGATCCGTTGGGAGCGGCTTGCTCTTTGCGCTTTTTTCATTTCTGATTGTCGGCGTTTCAGGAACAGATACGACCGAGGATGCCTTAAGCGGGCTCGTGCCTGTCTTGGGGCGCGAGATTGTTCTTCTGGGAGCTCTTTTTGGGATTTTGGCAATCTCTTCTTCGTTTTTGGTGCTTGGGAATTACCTGAAGAATTCCCTCAGGCATGATTTTGGCATTCCAGACATGCCAGCGTTTTTCATTGCATGCTCGCTCCCGCTCATCTTGTTTCTTATGGGATTTCGCCAGTTTATTGAGGTCATAGGGGTTGTGGGGGGAATCGCGGGAGCTGCGGAAGGGGCCTTGATCGTCCTCATATTCCTGAAGGCAAAGAAGCTTGGAGATCGGACTCCCGAGTACGACATGAAGATTCCCTCCTTTGTGCTTTTTCTCATTGTTTTAATTCTGGCAGCTGGAGCAGCGCAGCTGATATTTGATTAGCGATAAATGCATGCAAGAAAACATCAGATTGCGCATACTTGTTTCAGGCAGGGTGCAGGGAGTCATGTTCCGCAAGTACGCAGAGAAGCTCGCCCAGGACCTGGGGATTACGGGTCATGTTCAGAATCTTCTTGACGGAAGGGTGGAGGTGGTATGCGAAGGAGGGCGGGAGAACATGGAACGATTCGTTGAGGGAGTAAGAAAGGGCCCTCGGCTTGCGCGCGTCAAAGGGATTAATTCAGAACAGCAGGAGCACACAGGGGAATGGAAGGATTTTACAATACGGGAATTCGGGTTCTGATTGTTTCTTCGCTTATGTTCTGCTACAATTCCGAGTATGGGAAAGATTATCCGGAAGATCGCAGTGCCGCGCCTGGGCTTTATTTTTTTGCTGATCGCGGCAATAATCATTCTTGACGAGGCGCGAAAAGGCGTGCCCCTGTTCACGTTCTCTGACATCTATGCTTTGCGCCCGACCCATGAAAAATTCGGGCTGTTTTTTCTTCTCGGAGGGCTGTACTTGAATATAAAAAGCAGGAAGAGCTCATAAAAACATGGAACTGGGCATTTTTATCGGAGGGTTTCTCGGAGGATTCATACGGGGGATTGTCGGATACCTCAAGCATCAGTATTCTTACAAAGACGTGAAGTTCAATCTTTGGAGATTTCTTTTCACCATGTTTCTTTCTGGTTTTGTCGGAGTGGCTGTAGCTCAAGCCATCAAGGAAGCAAGCGTCCCTTACCTGGGCATTGACGTCCTTACTCCCGCTCTTGCTGTGGTTATCGGATACGCGGGCGGAGACTTTCTGGAAGGCCTTTACAAAATCATACTTAAGCGTCCGTCATGACCGTTGATTTTTTCAAGCACAGGTATGGATATGAAATAGAGGGGGCATGGATGCCAAGGGTGACTGCGGTCACCTCTCTGCTTTCAAAAGCAAACATGTTTGCGAGCCAGGCCTCGGCAGACTGGGGCACACTGGTTCATGAAACCATTGGAAGCCTTCTGAGAGGAGATTCTATTCAGATTGATTCGCGTATCGCTCCCTCCCTGCGGGCCTTTGAAGAGTGGAAGGGGACGCATGGGTTTGAACTGAAAGACCCGCAGGAATCCATTGAAAAGAGAGTGTTTGATTTTGAGCATGCGTATGCCGGCACCGTGGATCTTATCGCGAATGTGCAAGGGAGCAGAGGGCTGATTGATCTCAAAACCAGCACTGCCATTCGCGACGAACATTCGCTGCAGACTGCCGCCTACTTTTCCGCCTACAATCAGAACGCAAAAGAATCTCTGCGGTGCACAATGCGGGGGATTGTAAGGATTGATCAGTACCAAGCATGCCTGGGATGCTTTGCAAAGCAGAGGCAGAAAGGAAGAAAAGAAACTGTGTCCGGGGGGAATCCCGCGTGCAACCATCAGTGGAGCCAGGCAAAGGGAGAGATTGAATTCAGAGAGCTCCCAGACCACCAGGAAGATTTTGAGGCGTTTCTTGCGGCAAAAGAGGTATGGGAGTGGTATTACAGGGATATGTTGAAAAGAATCGCGAACTATCCTAAAAAAGTGACGCAGAAAATTCTTCTCTGAACATGAAATTCATAGGAGATTTCCATATTCACTCCAGATTCGCGCGTGCGACCTCCAAGGACATGAACCTGGAGAATCTGGACACATGGGCCGGAATTAAAGGCATTACAGTGATGGGAACTGGCGATTTTACGCATCCTGCGTGGTTCAAGGAGCTTCAGGAACAGTTAGAGCCTGCGGAGCCGGGATTGTACAAGCTGAAAGGGCGCGAAACCGATACCCGATTTATTTTCACGTCTGAAATCAGCTGCATCTACTCAAAAGGAGGGCAGGTTCGCAGGGTTCATCTCGTCCTTATGTCTCCATCTGTTGCCGCGGTTGAGAAAATCAACACGCAGTTAGGGTGGGTTGGAAATTTGAGATCTGACGGCAGACCCATTCTCGGCATTGACGCAAAAGAGGTTGCGAAAATTGCTCTAGACGCAGATCCGAGCTGCATGGTTGTGCCCGCACATTGTTTACCTCCGGAGAGCGTCGTTCATACTCAAAATAGTCTCACGACGCCGATAAAAGATGTTAAAAAAGACGATTATGTGTATACCCACAAAAATCGATGGCAGCGGGTTATGAGAGTATTCACGCGTCCCTATAAAGGGAAGCTATATAAAATTAAACCCTTCTATTTCGGAGAGGGCTTGAGTACCACCCCTGAACATCCTTTTTACATTCTCAAAACGCAAAAACATCATCGTTTAGGCTTGAGTAGATTTTGTCATCCTGGATGCGCTGGGAATAAAAAGCATTGTTGCAAGAAACACATCGCCACGAAAGAGAATTTCGCCCCCCAATGGATTCTTGCTGAAAAACTGGAAAAAGGAGATGTTCTTCTTTACCCAAGATTTACTGAGATTGAGGATGTAACTTCCATTGCTCTTCAAGATTTTGTTTCAGATACTATTTTCCCCGTAAAACCTTTAGGAATAGATTTAGATTCTTCTCAATATGGCGAGAGCGATAGAGGGGTTCTTACGATGAAGGGTACTCGTACTCGAGTGATACCATCTTCGGTTATTGTTTCGCAAGCATTTTGTCGCCTTGTAGGATACTTTCTAGCCGAGGGTGCGGTGGGCGGCGATCTTATTTCTTTTACCTTTGCAGAGCACGAGGCAAAGTACCTTGAAGACGTGCGGAGCTTAATGCGCCAAGTGTTTTTACTTGAAGTCAGTAAGGAACAAAGAAAGAGTGGGAGTGTTGAGATAATCTATTATTCAAAAATTTTAAGAGATTTTTTTGCCTCTTTCTGTTACGAAAAAAATACTCAAGAGCATCGTGCACATACTAAGGCATTGCCAAATTGGATACTCGCATTGCCCATAGAAAAACAGGTAGAAACTATACGAGGATGGTGGCGAGGGGATACTGGTTATACTGTTTCAAGGACGCTTATGAATCAGATGAAAATTCTTTTCTTACGTCTTGGTATTATACCCTCTATTTATGTGGATAGAGTTATAGATTATGAGCGTAGAGGCAAACATCTTATTCAGGGACGTAAGGTAGTTGCACAGCACGACCTGTATGCGGTAAACCAGCTTTCATTTTTTGAAGATCCATACAGCTTACTTAAAGAACCCGAATTCCAGAAGTTTGTGCCCAGAACACCAACTCGCCATGGATGGATAGATAAAAATTATGTTTATCTTCCTGTCCGAGATATAGAAATACAGGAGTACGAAGGAGAAGTCTACAATCTCGAAGTAGAAAAGGATAATTCATATGTAGCAGAATTTGCAACCGTGCATAATTGCTGGACCCCGTGGTTTTCTGTGTTTGGATCAAAGTCCGGGTTTAATTCTTTGGAAGAGTGTTTTGATGAGTATACAAAATACATCTATGCGGTTGAAACCGGATTAAGCAGCGACCCCGCAATGAACTGGAGATTATCTGCGCTGGACAAAGTTGCGCTTTTGAGCAATTCTGATTCCCATTCTTTGCAAAAGATAGGGAGGGAAGCAAATGTATTTGATGCGGATCTCAGCTACGAGGGAATCATGGATGCCTTAAAGACCAAAGATCCAAAGAAGTTCCTGCATACCATTGAGTTCTTCCCCGAAGAAGGGAAGTACCACTATGACGGACACCGCTTGTGCCAAGTAAGCATGGCTCCCGAGGAGTCAAAGAAAAACAATAATATGTGCCCGAAATGCAAAAAACCCCTGGTGATCGGCGTTCTCAACCGCGTGGAAGAGTTGGCCGACAGGCCGGAGGGCTTTACTCCTCCCCAAGCTATTCCCTTTAAAAGCCTTATTCCTCTCCAGGAGATTATCGCGGACGTATTAGGAGTGGGAGTTTCAACCAAACAGCCCCAGGAAGAATACAGAAAGCTTATCAAGGCATTTGGCAGCGAGTTTGCGGTATTGCTTCACGCAAGCCCTGATGATCTTGGGTCAGCAACGCTTCCAGAAGTGGCAGAAGCCATCCAAAGAGTGAGAGACGGAAAGGTTGCAATTGAGCCTGGGTATGACGGAGAGTATGGGAAAATTCATATCTTCAGAAAAGAGGAGCAGAAAGCGAAAACAACCCAGAAATCTCTTTTTTAGCTCGTGAAAAACTGAGGGTATTGACAGCTAGTCTTGGCAGTGTACTATGGGAGCATAGAGTTTACAGTGCGTCATTGAATCTATGAAACAAAGAAAAAATTATACCTTGTTTAACCCATTTATCTTGTTGCAGACGAGGCAGCGCTAGGTTTATTGACCGCTAACATACAATAAGAAGAAATCAATAAATCTGGCCCCAAGCCAGTTTTTTGTAAAATCCAGGCAACTATCATGACAGAAAAATATTATCTCACAAAAAAAGGATTGGAAAAGGCGAAGAAAGAGTACGCAAGCCTTCTGGAATTCAAAAAGCTCAAAACAAAGGGCGAGGTTCCCGCTATCTGGGAATCTGAAGACGTCAATCCGGACTATCTTGCATTTCAGGAAGATATGAGTCTCTTGGAAACACGCCTCGCAGAGTATGAGAATATTCTGAAAAACGTAGAGCTTATTGTTCCTCCGCCTTCGGGAAAACGCAGTATTGTATCGCTTGGCGCAACGGTTACTCTTGAAATAGATGACGGCCAGATTGACGAATTTGAGATCGTGGGAACTCTTGAATCAAATCCTATGATGGGGAAAATTTCTAATGAATCGCCGGTAGGAAGCGCATTCTTGGGTCATCATGTAGGAGATGAAGTTGTAGTTTCGTCTCCCACAAAAACCACCTATAGAATTAAGAAAATACGCTATACTTCCCCTTAGGCTATGAACGCTTGCTTTTTTGCGCAGTCTTGGTATAGTTAAAATCCAAGGATTATTTCCCTGGATTTTTCAAAAGGAGTCTGTCATAACTTCGCATGAAACATCTTTTTCAATTTTTAAGAACAATTGGAGAATTGAAAGATATTCAGCGGAAAGGAATTCTTTTCTACGGAGTAAAGCAAGCTGACAGCGCCGCCGATCACACCTTCCGGCTTGCATTGATGGTATGGATTTTGAGTCAGAAAAAACAGCTGAATCTTGCAAGAGCGTTAAAGCTTGCCCTTGTGCATGATCTCTGCAAGGTATACACAGGCGATATTACTCCCTACGACGGTCTTTTCTCAAAGCAGATTAAAAAAAATCCATATGAGCTTGCGTGGAGATGGCGCAGATTGCCTCTTTCGGCAAAACAGAAAAGATTTAAGGAAAAGTTTCAAAAAGAGCAGAAAGCACTTCACAGATTAGTTTCCGGACTTTCCCAACCTCTTCAGAAAGACATTATGGATACATGGCTGGATTATCAGCGGTTCGGAAGCCCAGAGGCTCGATTTGTTTCCCAGCTTGATCGTATTGAAAATCTTTTAGAAGCATTTGAAACTTTTGAGAAGGACAAAAAGTTTCCTACCCAGCCTTGGTGGGAACACGCAGATGAAGCCGTGCATGACAAGGAATTGCTTGGCCTTATGGAAGAAATTTCACGGGAAGAATTGAAAATATCAAAGAAGAAATCACGATAAATAAAGAAAAGAGGTTTTTATAGCTCTTTTACCAATTTCTTAGGCCAAATTTTCATAGAGAAAGGAGGCGAAACTCATGAAGATTGGCGTTATAGGGCCCACCGATCTTAAGGTGCAGAGCAGAGTTCTTGGAAAGTCAATACGGACCTTGCGTCGTAGAGCAGTTTCAATAGGGAAAATCATAGCAGAGGGTAAACACGAACTCTATGTGAATAGCGACAAAGGCATGCTGTTCGCGGTAGGCAAAGCCTACAAAAAGCATAGAGGGAAGGAGCTCGTGGTACTTTTGCCTCGGGAGGCAGATCCTTGGCCCATCGACCACGCCGAGCCTTATGCGGGGCAGGCAGATAAAGTGGTGAGACCCCCTGACTGGTTTAGAGCCAACTACGGGGTAATTTCAGACACTGATATCTGTGTGGTGGTAGGGATGAGTCTTGGAGCTTCAGGCGAGCTTTCGTATGCGAGATGGGACTTTAAGTTCCAGTCTCATGACGACAAGCCAAAGAAGGTCATCGTCATACGAGAGCTTATACCCAATGGAGAACTGCCCCTTTGGATGGAACTGCCCCTTGCGGAATTGCTCCAATACATTGATACGGTTGGAGATCTTGCTCAGATCTTAAGGAGGGTGGATTTTAAGAAGGAGCCGCTTCTGATTTATTAAAGGGAGGCGGCTCCCTTTTGTTTTGTGGTATAATTTCTGGAAAGGCATGAAAAACCAGGAAATTGCCAAGATTTTCTACAATCTATCATCCTATCTTCAAATGGAAGACGTGGTGTTCAAGCCCCAGGCCTATGAGAGGG
>JACOVZ010000042.1 GCA_016177065.1 Candidatus Wildermuthbacteria bacterium
ATGTGCAAATTCCTCCTCGTTTATCCCTTTTCCGCCCCGTCTCTATTTTCCTCAGCATGAGCCGTGATCTCAATATTGCAGCTTTTGTGCTCCCGGCACCACGCCTCGCATTTCTTCGCCCATTCCTTCTCGGCATAGTGAAAACCGCACTCCGGGCACTGGTATAACTCCTTATTACTTTTTGGAACAACCCAGATCATATCGTTATTACCTTTTTGTCATTTTATCAAAAAACCTTGCCTGACGGTAGGCAGGCGCCTCTTTGGCGATTCTTTGGATCCGCAAAGTTAAAGGCCCCGACTAACGCCAGGGCCTTCTTTGCAAGAATGATGCTCACACAGCCATGAGGATGAGAGGCTTTGGATCGGTGTCCATGAATTTAACTGCTGTAAAAACACGATCCCTCTCTGGAACAGCACTCATGAGATCTGACAGCCTATCCGCAGAAGCGATGACCTTACTTTGCAGAACAGCAATCCACTTGTTTGAATACTGTGAAAGTAGTTCTCCCCAGTGCTCTGAGATATACAGACTATCCTGTTTGAACTGCTCGAGCTCTCCTGCTATCTGCCATGCTCCGCCCATCTCCTCAATAATCCTACGGAGTTCTTTGAATGCATTCATACCATCACCTCCTTTTTCTACCTTATCAAAAAATTGCCTGCTTGGCGATTCTTTATTCTTCTTGCCTATTTTCGTTCGGCTGCTTATTTATTAACAGATGAGTAATTCCATTTTCTTTATCGTATTTCTTAAATCCCAACTCCTCGTAAAACTCTGATACATTTAAATTACCGGTGTTTACACTTACTGATTTGAAGTGCTTATTTGAATAATGTATCAGCTCTTTGACTAGTTCCCTCCCAACTCCTTTGTCTCGATATGGTGGTAGCACATACAATCTTCTTATCCTTCCTCTTCTGGGATTAAGAGGATCAATGTTCAAGCCGCATATACCAACTATCTTGTTGTCTATCTCGCATACAATTAAACACTCTCCTTTTTTACTGAATTTGTTTTCACCGCTTTTGAAACCATTGATTAATTTATCAATGAGATTATAACCTTCTTTTTTGCTCTCATCATGCAATTCCTCAACGTCCTCGTTTAACAGGTTATGTATGCGCCGGATTTTTAATTTTGCAATGACACCGCTTTTCATGCCTCAGTATCGATTCTTCTTTGGAAATCCTAAAAGTTTATGTAGTTCCTGTCTGGCTTTCTAAGCAAGTTCAGAATCATCTTTTAAGGGGAGATTCCGGACCTATCTCGGATGGGGATGGGTTGGTTAACACCAAATTTATCTGTTCGCACCGTGGGACGATTTCAAAACTTTGGGGTGAGCTGTGAGAATTGCAAACCCTAAAAAGACGATAGAAAAATTAGAAATGCTTGCAGAAAGAAGGCCACCGAGTCGTTCGATGGCCTTATTTACTAACAGGACGAGGTCAAGATTTAGGCCTCACTTCCCTCGCTCTCTAAGCAGTTCATACAAGATATGCTCGTCGGAGTCGATCGGAGGAGACTCAAAGAACGAGTCCCCGATATCCTCTTCATTCTTTGACGAATAGAAAGATTTCCGTTGCTTACGAATCTCCTCTTGAAGTTCCTGGAGTCGCTCAGTCGGTAGTTCCCCAAGCTCTCTTTTTCTCGCACGATACCGTTGTATCATCACGAGGTATCCTGGGAACTGCTGATGGCGGCGGACAAGAAAATCGTATAATACCTCCTTTGCTCCGAGTAGCCGCTTAATCTGGACATCGTCCAGATCCCCGGGACTTTGAAAGAGCAACATCCACAGCTCTTGAAGATCTGCCTGGGTAGTTGTCTCTGTAGCCATGCTTCACCTCCTGGGATTTTTTCGTAGCCAAATCTTACCACGCCTTGTGAGTAGAGTCAATAGCTTGTACGAGACGGGTACATGGGTAACATGTTGTAAAATAGGTGTCAGGTACCTTTTTTGGGTCACCAGTCAACAATGGCCGAAATTCAGAAGGCCGCAAACAAGGGTATGAGAGTAAAAAAATACCTGACACCTAACTCCTAACTCCCCTAACTCTCCGGCAGTATTTCTCCCTTCAAGATCGTGAATTACTGGTAAAAAAGATGCCTCCGTCACGCGACGGAGGCATTACTGCCTCGTTAGAGCTTTGAGGCGCCATTGAACACAGATAGAGCGACGCGAAGATAATCGCTCGCTACACCGAGGTCCAAATGATCTTCCGGTGTCCGCAGACGGCCTTCGGCATCAATACTCAGATCAGGGAACTCCTTTGCGAGCGGCCGAACGAGATCAAGAGTCGTTGGACTCAATCCGCCAGCAACCCCAAATCCCATTCCAAGGTTCTGTGCTTTGAGGGCCAGAAGATAATCGCGAGCCAACGCTGGATCAAACGGTTTGCCGTAGCCACCGCTTGGATCAAGAAGTACATACTCAACCATCCCATCGTATTCGGCGACTCTTAAGGCAAGTTGTTCCGGTGAGTGATTGACCATCTCAAAGGCATGTTCACCGACCTGCAAGACGATCTGCTTCGTGGCGTGCTCTTTGCGGTATTCTCGAAGAACGTCCAATGATGGCCACGCGATGTTGAGCTGAAAGCCGTGCATGTTTGTACCGCCGAATTCTGTCATCGCAACCAGCTGATCGCCGAGCGTGTCCTTCTCTTTCGTATTGTAATGAATCAGATTCAGTGCAAGCGGATGATCCGGGAAAATACCGGCAATCTTATCCATCGCAGGATAGCGATTCGGCCATTTGTTCTGGATGCCTCGCATCGTTTTCAAACTCGCGAGAACTCCGATCATGACCAGCCGATCTGCGTTTGTGGGGATTGCGCTAAGCACATGCAGTGTGTCGCTCAAAGACATAAAACCCGTGATTCCGATATACGATTTTTTCACCTTTTCCCCTCCTGTTCACTTTGGAATGAACGAATCAACTCCCACAATAATACATCAAAATATCATCGAAGTCAAACAAAATTGGCTGCGATCGTATCCATCCACCGTTTGTTACCCCGAATTGCCAGCTGTCTGCCCCCGTGACGAGAGATTGTCATCGGGGCACAGCTTTGTACCCTTTGTGCCGTATTGAATCGAATTTGCTTAACTGGATTTAATTCAGCGACCAGATAGCAAAGTTAAGATACGAGGCGAAGCTTACCCAAAGAATATAGGGCACCAGAAGCCACGCGGCTGGTTTGGAGATTTTTGCAAAGACAATAATGGTCGTAAGGATAGCGAGCCAGAGGAATACGATCTCAATAAGCGCACCTCCGGGACTATGCAAGCC
>JACOVZ010000046.1 GCA_016177065.1 Candidatus Wildermuthbacteria bacterium
GTACTACTCAAAGCCGACAGGCGAGCTTGAGCTTCTGAAAACTCCCGGAGTTGATACGGGAATGGGCTTAGAAAGACTGGCAATGGTTTCGCAGTCAAAGCAGGCAATCTTTGAAACAGATTTATTCCAGCCATTTTCGGATCTCTTGCCCCTGCGCATGTCCAAGCAGACAAAACGAATACTGGCGGACCATGCAAGAGCAATTGCGTTTCTTATCAATGACGGAGTTCTGCCTTCCAATAAAGATGCGGGATATATTCTGCGCCGCCTTATCCGAAGATATATCGTGCGCATGCAGGGATCTTCTGCGCATGATTATTTGACGCTGCTCGGAGCTCTCATTGAATATTATAAAAATCCGTACAAAGATTTGGATCAGGAAAAGATCTTTGCCACATTCCAGGATGAGCTGTCCAAATTTGAGAAAACGCTGGCGAAAGGAATCAGCGAGCTGAAAAAAAGCAAAACTCTTACTGCGGTTTCAGCTTTTAAGCTGTATGAAAGCTACGGATTGCCCTATGAGGTGATTAAGGATTTGGGCCAAGATAAGGCAGAGCAGTTAACGCGCGAAGACTTTGACAGGGAGTTTGCGAAGCATCAGGAAATTTCACGCGCAGGGCAGACGAAGAAATTCGGAGGGCACGGGCTCTTGCTGGATACCGGAGAATTGAAGGCCGCAAATGAAGAGGAAGTGAAGATCGTGACGCGATTGCATACCGCAACGCATTTGCTCCAGGCATCTTTGCGCAAGGTGCTGGGGGAGGGAGTTCATCAGGCAGGCTCTGACATTACGGCTGAGCGGACGCGCTTTGACTTCACGTTCGGCAGGAAGCTTGCTCCAGAGGAAATCAAAGAGATAGAGCGCGTCTTGAACGAAGCGATCTCGCGGGATCTGCGAGTTGAGTGGAAGGAAATGGACTTTGAAGAGGCAAAGGCATCGGGAGCTTTGTATTCTCCCAGAGAAAAGTACCCTTCTCGGGTGAAGGTGTACTCTGCGTTTGACGAGAAAACAGGAGAGGTGTTTTCAAAAGAGCTTTGCGGAGGGCCTCATGTGTTACATACCAAAGAAGTCGGAAAAGTTGCAATTCTCAAAGAGGAAGCGGTGTCTTCCGGGATTCGGAGGATACGCGCCGCGCTGGTTCCATGATAAGGCTTCCTTCAATGCTTCAGAAGGGGCGTTTGTCAAAAGAAAGAGTCCTTCTGATTGACGTGGGAGATGTGTATCTCAAGTTTGCATTCTGCGAAAAGGAGGAAAGAGGATATCGGGTTGTTCTTTGGGGATCGGAAGAACTGAATGTTATCTTCTGGAGGCGCCCTTTGCAGACCGTATGGGAGGTTATTGAGCGTTCGTACGGGTCGTGGGGAAAATACTCCGGAAGCAATCTAAGCAAGATGGTGATTAGTTTTTCTCCAAGCGTTTTTAAGGCGCGAGTGAGAGAATTTGTATTTTCCAGAAAAGATTCCAAGAGCGCGATCTCCCGAGAAGAGGAGAACGGATTTCTCTCGAGAGTAAAAGAAATGCTCCAGCATGATGTTCTGGACGAGCTTTCCAAATCTTCTGGAATTCGGGAAGGGGAGTTCATGCTCAAAAAAATTGAAACGATGAAGTTTCTCATTGACGGATATGAGGTTCCTAAGCTTTGCGGTTTTGAGGGCAGGGAAGTAAGGTGTTTCGTTCTCGGAACGTTTCTTTTGCGCTTGTACAGCACTATGCTTGAATCCATGGCGCGGGAAAAAAAGCTTCAGCTTCCCATGCTGATCCATGAAGCAGAAGCTCTGCGCGTCTTCTCTACCCTCAAAGGGAAAAACGGAATATTCATTGACATGGGGGATTCCATGACGCAGGGCATTGGAGTGAAAAACGGGGAAGTGCTTTTTGTGAAGGAGCATCGGAAAGGAGGAGATGTTTTTACGCATCAGCTGGAACAGATGCTCGGCATGAATGCGGAAAGCGCCAGAGAATTCAAAAAGAAATACTCCAGAGGCCAGCTTTCCGAGGATTTGCGCAAAAGAGTGAGCCAGCTTTTCTTGCCTGAAGCGAGAAATTTCGGTATCATGATTGAAGAATGGGCGCAGGTTTGCCCTTCGCTGCTTTCAGAGCCATTCTTTCTTTTAGGAGGAGGAGCGCAAATCCCAGAACTCAAGGAGTTTCTCGCGGAAAAGCGCGACACGGAGATTCTTGCCCCTCAAGATGTCCAGAATGTATTCAGCTGGAATTGCTCGCTTGACCCCCAGTATACTCCCTTAATGCTCCAATTTTATGGAATCCAGTAAGCGAAAATTCACCGATATTCACCGGAAGCGCAAGGACCCGCCTGAAAAGAAGGAGCGTGTTTCAGTTTCAAAGAGGAAAAGGAATGTGCGGATTTCCTTGGCCAGGAGCGTTTTTGTGGGTGTTTTCATCCTTGCGTTCGGAACTGCCGGAACCCTGCATTTCTTTTTCGCAAGAGCGGCTGTTTCTCTGTGGCCGGTCACGCGATCTCTTGCGGTGCAGGAATCTGTAAAGGTTTCAGGGAATGTCCAGGCAATTGATGCCTTACAGAAGATTATTCCGGCAAAGGTTCTGCGGCAGGAGAAATCCGCAACCAAGCTGTACCCTGCGACAGGATCCATTGCAAAGGAGTCAAAAGCGGCTGGAACAATCCGCGTATTCAACAATCAAACGAGAACCCAGATTTTGGTTGCGTCAACGAGATTCATATCCGAAGACGGAAAATTGTTCAGGTCAGGTTCCCGCATTTCAATACCGGCTGGAGGGTATCTGGACGTTTCAGTTTCAGCCGCTGAAACCGGCGAAGAATACAATATCGGGCCTTCCAATTTCTCTCTGCCCGGGCTTGCGGGATCTCCTCTGTACACGCTTATCTACGGAAAGTCATTGCAGGCAATGTCTGGAGGAGCAAAGTCTGAAACATCCGTGGTTACAGAATCAGATCTCAGGGAAGCCCAATCCAGCCTTGAGCAGGATTTAATAAAGCTTGCCCAAGCGGATATTCTCAAGAGGGCGATTCCGCCTTTCGTCATTGAAGAGAAGAGTTTTGAAATTAAGGTGATTGATTCTTTTTCTTCTGTGAAAGCTGGAGCAGAGCTTGCGCAGTTCAATGCGACCGCGAAAGTAAGCGTTTCCGCCTTAATGTTCCAGTCTGGAGATTTAGACAGTCTGGTGTTTCAGATTGCAGAGAAAAGGATATCGGAAGGGGAGAGGATACATGAAAAGAGCATACAGGCAAGCTACAAGGTAAAGGCGTTTCATCCCGAAACTCAGGCCATGGATCTGGATCTTGCAGCCAGTCTGAATGCGTATCAGGATTCTGACTTGGATGAAATCATGTCAAGCATCCGGGGCCTGAAGAAAAGCAGGGCAGAGGGAATCCTTCAGTCTGTTTCTTCGCTCGCGAGATTCCAAGTTGATCTCTGGCCTTTTTGGACGAGATCCGTTCCAAAGGACACAGAGAACATACAGCTTAACCTGATGCTTGACTGAATTCGCAATCCTTGATATGTTGTAATCCATTGGAATGAAGGATTTGTCCAAACAA
Source organism: Candidatus Wildermuthbacteria bacterium (assembly GCA_016177065.1). Lineage (GTDB taxonomy): Bacteria > Patescibacteriota > Minisyncoccia > Minisyncoccales > UBA10102 > JACOVZ01. Next base: position 3,540 of record JACOVZ010000046.1, read on the forward strand.
GATCTCACAAAAGAAGGGCAGGTATTTGAAGCCTTGCCAAGCATGCGGTTTCGTGTTAAGCTTGACGACGGCAGTGAAATTATCGCCTATCTTGCCGGCAAGCTTATGATCCATAGAATCCGCATCCTTCCCGGAGACAAGGTGACCGTGGAGATGAGCCCGTATGATCAGACAAAGGGCAGGATCGTGTATCGTTCCAAGTAATCATGAAAGTGCGAGCATCTATTAAGAAAATCTGCAAAAATTGCAAGATCGTGCGGCGTGAGCGGAAACTCTACGTCGTATGTAAGAATCCGAAGCACAAGCAGCGCCAAGGATAATTTTTTTGTATGCCGAGAATCGCAGGCACAAACATTCCAGACAATAAGAATATCGCAACCTCCCTCACCTATATCTACGGGGTGGGTTTTGCCTTGAGCAGGAAGATTCTGGCTCAGGCGAAAGTTGATCCTTCAGTGAAAGCTTCAAAGGTTGCGGCTGAGGATTTAAACAAGATCAAGGGTATCATTGAGAAAAACCACAAAGTGGAAGGAGACCTTCGCAGGGAAATAGCGGGAAATGTGAGAAGATTGAGGGACATCGGGTCATGGAGGGGCCAAAGGCACATGAAAAAGCTCCCTGTGCGAGGACAGAGAACCAAAACTAATACAAGAACCGTGCGCGGCAACGTCAGAAAGACCATGGGGTCGGGACGAAAACCGGCCGCAACGCCTACATAATCCCATGGGCAAGAAAAGAGTTGCAAAAAAAGCAGGAGAAGCGGAAGAGATCATCAAAGACGTTCCAGAGACGCTTTCCCAAAAACCCGTGAAGGAGTTGAGAGAGGGAAAGGTGTACGTGTATTCCTCTTACAACAACACCATTATGTCCCTTACTGACAAGCAGGGAAACGTTTTGGCGAATGTGTCATCGGGAGCGATAGGATTCAAAGGAACAAAGAAAGCTACTCCGTTTGCGGCCTCCAAAGTTGCTGACGGCATTTACCAGCTTGCAAAGAATAAAGGAATCTCCAGAATAGAAATCGTCATCAAGGGGATAGGGTCTGGAAGAGATTCCGCCTTGAGAGCCATGGCTGGAAGGGATTTGGAAATCCTTTCCATACGCGACATGACTCCCGTTCCCCATAACGGCCCTCAGCCTCCGAAGGCGAGAAGAATTTAATCCTTCTGCAAACTCAGGATACATATTATGCAAAAAGGAATCATGAGAAAAAGGAGAGCGTCTCAGCTCTCTGAATATGGGAAACAGCTCCAGGCAAAACAGGAGCTCAGGGGAGAATACGGCCTCAGGGAGCGCCAGTTTAAGGGGTACGTGAAAAAAGTGCTTGCCAGAAAGAACACTCAAGGAAGCGACACCAATGAGGCGCTTTTGCAGAATCTTGAAACAAGGCTTGACGGGATTGTGTACCGCATGGGATTTGCCAAAACAAGGTCTCAGGCAAGACAGATTGTGGGTCATGGGCATATTCATGTAAATGGAAAGGTAATGGATATTCCTTCCTATCAGGTGCAGAAAAAAGACGTTATCTCAATAAGTAGGTCTTCTTTGAATACCGAGCTTGTAAAGAACATCCAGCTTGCAATGAAGAAGTTTCAGGCTCCTTCCTGGATTGAGCTTGACAAGGAAAAAATGGAAGGAGGCATCAAAGAGCTTCCGAAACTTCAAGATGTGGGCTCTGAAGCGGATATTCCTTTGGTATTTGAATTTTATTCAAGATAATAAACCTTTTTAATTCAGTCTCATGAGTTTTTTATCCAAACCAGCAAAGATTATTGAGAAGAAAGGCCCCCGGGCTGTTTTTGAAGTAGAAGAATTATACCCGGGATACGGAGTTACTGTCGGGAACAGCCTAAGAAGGGTGTTGCTGTCTTCTCTGGGAGGAGCAGCAGCAACCAGAGTGAAAATCAAGGGAGTTTCCCACGAATTTACTGCCATTCCGGGAGTCATGGAAGACGCCGTGATGCTTTTCCTTAATTTGAAGCAGCTGAGATTCAAGATGACGGGAGACGAATCCCAGAAAGCGACCCTGAAAGTGAAAGGGGAAAAGGAGGTGAAGGCTTCTGATTTTGAGCTTCCTTCCCAGCTTGAACTTATCAACGAAGATCTCCATATCGCCACCCTCACCTCAAAATCCAGCGAACTTGAGATGGAGCTTCAGATTGAAAAAGGCATTGGATATGTTCCTTCATTGAAACTGCAGAAAGAGAGGGAGGATATCGGCACCATTGTGCTTGACGCCATTTTCACGCCTGTGCGCAACGTAAGCTACAGGGTAGACCACATGAGAGTGGGGGAACGCACTGACTTTGACAAATTGACCATTACGGTTGAAACTGACGGAACCATGAGCCCTGAGGAAGCGATGTTTAACTCAGCCGAAATACTGAGAAACGAGTTTGAGCAGATTGCGCAGGGAGTCAAGGGCAGCATCAAAGAAGAGAAGCCTGCCTCAAAGACCGAAGAGAAACAGCCGAAAGCAAAGAAGGCAAAGAGTCTGAAGAAATCATCAAAGAAGAAATAACCGCATGAGAAAGCAAAAGAAAGGAAGAGCGTTGTCGCGGATGAAGGCTCAGCGTGAAGCCCTGCTTCTTTCTTTGGCAAAAGCGCTGTTTCTGAAAGGGAAAATCAAAACTACGGAGGCAAAGGCAAAAGAAACAAGAAGATTCGCGGAAAAACTCATCACAAACGCCAAGAAGGGGACAGTCGCCTCACGGAGATCATTTTCCTTTTTCGCAAAACCGGAAGCGGCAGCTTTGGCAAAGCGCGCTGAATCAATGAAAAACAGAAAAGGAGGGTATACCAGAATCATGAAGCTCGGCCCCAGAATGTCTAATGGGGCGCGGATGGCAATTATTGAGTTTGTGGAATAAATACCATGGAACGCATCACTCACAAAATTGACGCAAGCGATAAGAGTCCGGGAAGATTGGCCGCAAACATTGCGTCCTTGCTGAGAGGCAAGCGCAAAGCTGATTTTGAACCGCATAAAGATGAAGGAGACGAGGTGCTGGTTTCAAATGTTTCTCAAATGAAAATCACCGGCAGAAAAGCTGAGCAGAAGAAATACTACAGGCACACCGGGTTTCCCGGGGGGCTGAGAACCGAAGCCATGAAAGATCTCCTGAAAACAAAACCTGAAGAAGTGCTGAGAAAAGCCGTATGGGGCATGATCCCCCAAACAAGACTGAAGAAGGCTCAGATGAAAAGATTGAAATTTGAATAATACTCTATGCCAAAAACCGAGGGACAACCAAAAACCGCATACTTTGAGGGAGTAGGAGGAAGAAAGACTTCTACTTCCAGAGTGCGCATTGCCAAAGCCAAAGCAAAAGATTTTTTCGTTAATGGAAAGCCTCTTGAGGCATACTTTCAGAATGCTCAGGATCAGAGGATCTGCAGGGAACCTTTGGAAAAAGGTGCCTCAGATGCGTCTTTTGCGGTGTCTGTGAAAGTTCAAGGAGGAGGAATCGGAAGCCAGGCAGAGGCAGTGAGGCACGGGCTGGCAAGAGCGCTTATCCTCTGGAAGCCGGAACTCAAAAGCCAGCTCAAACAGCTTGGATTCTTAAAGAGAGACCCGAGAATGAGAGAACGCAAAAAATTCGGATTAAGGCGAGCCCGCAGAGCCACTCAGTGGAGCAAACGGTAGTTTTTACGGAATCAGTTTTTCTGAAACATATACCAGGCCCTTGCTGAATACGGCGAGGGCTTTGGCGTTTTGTTCCCAGAATATGCCAGGGTCTGGATATGTGCCGAGACTGATGGCGTTGACGGAATCTCGGCTGTCAGTCTCAGATATTTTTATCTCGTTTCCCGCGGTAAAAGCAAGATAATCATTTTCAAGCCAGACAAGGTTTAAAACAGTATTTCCAAAGCTTCCAAGGCTTACTATGCTGTTTTGTTTCAGAGAAAGCTGGTCGTTTGCTTCAAGATACAGCACCCGTATTTCAGAACCCTTTGTGTAGGCGATTCTTTTTCCGTCTTTGTCTGGGGCAACGCTATTGGCATTTGAAGAAAGAACCATAAAATCTTTTTCTGGAGAAAGGCGCGAAAGCTTCGTATGTTCTTCCAGTATGAATATGTCCTTGCCGGCTGGAATAATCTCGTACGTGGTTTCATTCTGCACAGGATACGCCTTTTCGTTCAAAGCAGCAGGCTGAGCGTTTGAGGAAAGATCTTTCTGCAAAAGGGTTCCATCTCTTGTAAGGTAGAAAAGATTTTTGTCCTGCACTGTGAAAGCCGCAACGCTGCTTGCAAGAGCAGTGAAGGGTTCTTTTGTAATGTAGTTGATGATTCCAAGCTCTTGGGATCCTCGCACGGATTTCAATACCGCAGCCTGGTTTGGATCCTGAGGGACGAAAGAAGCTTCAAGAATGTTCCTTCCCGTGAAATCCAGCGAGCAGGCAACAAGCAGGCAGGGATCTCTTTGATTTCCCTGCAGATTCCATATCGCTGTTGCCGTTTCTTTGTCTGAAATGGTGCGGACAAGAATTCTTGAGGAGTCCTCTGCCCATTGAAGGCTCAGAATGCCCTCTTCCGCCTTTCCTTTCGCAATTGTTCTTTCCTGGTTTTGCGCAGGCTCCCAAAGCACCAGGTCCCAGGAATTGTCAGGAAAGGTTTTTTGCAGGATCAGTTTTCCTCCTTCAGGAGACGGCCAGAACTGAGATACGTTTTGGAACACAGACTTAAATGTTCTTTCTTCAGGGAAGAGAATGACGTTTTTTACCTGCGTTACTTGTTTTGGCTGTATCGCAAGAGTTTTTGTCCAAGGCTCAAACCCTTCTTTCTCAATGCGTACGCTGTAGGATTTCGGGAGAAGATTTCCCAGAAGCGTTGAGTTGAAGATGAAATCCGTTCTTTTGACAAATTCATTGTTGATGTAAATGTCCGCTCTCCCCGGAGTTGCTTTAATATACAGGCCTCCAGTCTGGGCAATGATTTTGGAATTCCAGTCAATGCGATACCCCTGAGAATACAGAATGACAGAGGGCGTGCCCAAAAGGAAGAACGCGGTTAGCGCGAGAAAGAGAATTGTCCGGGAGCGTTTTGTCATACTGCAAAGCATATCCCATTTTTCCTCTTTTTGCAACGCGTTCCTAACTCGACTAAGTCAAGTTATCTCAAACTTGACTTAGTTGAGTTATCCACAGGGAAGCGCAAAAAGTTGACATGGAGATGGGAAAATAGTAGTAAGATTATACGTATTCGTAGCACATTAACTTTGCATGGAGGTGAATCGTGGCAGAAAAGCATGTTCATACATGGGAAGATTGGAGAAAACAACTCTGGTATACTCCTGAAGGTCGCTTGCAAGCTGAGTTTAGAACCTGCAATGGTTGTACTGTTGTGGAGGCGCGGAGCATAGAGTATGATCAGCGTCCTGCAGTACTTCAGCCAACCATTGGAGTGTTTGCTGGCATCTTTAGTACTACAGGACAGATTTTAGGGAAAAGGATCATGACAGGAAAATTTGCTGGTGAGATTGATCTTCCTGGTGGCGGTATTGATGCAAAAAAAGCCTCACAAGCTCTTGATGAGCGCCTAATTCTTGAGGAGCTTATCCGAGAGGTTAAAAAAGAGACTGGGATTGACCTAGAGAAACCAAGCTCTTCCTGGAAGGTTCATCTGCCAGTCGTCCTCAAGGGCGGAGGTGATTGGGCGATTCCTATCTCAATTCATCATCCGACGTTTAGTTCTTGGGCTCCCGAGAATTGCCTCTTTCTTTCTCCATCGGATGTTGAGTTCTTCGCTAGAAAACCAGCCGGAGAGCGTATTCTCAGCGGATGGGGCAAGCGCATGCACAGGATGTTTCTTAGGCTACTGTGCGACAGTCCAAATCCTGCGCACGCAGCAACAGCATATATGATGCTTTCCAAGTTCCATGAAGATATGGGAATTGTTCTATCGTATTGATACTAGTGATGCTCAATGAATCGTTGGCGCCTTTCTTCTCCTTACAGGGAAGATAGGCGCTTTTTTCTTTCCGCAGTTTTGATAGAATTGATGTATGAATTTTTTGCCGAAGATTGAACGGGTGACCCGGGAC
>JACOVZ010000051.1 GCA_016177065.1 Candidatus Wildermuthbacteria bacterium
AAAAGCACCACAACCGCCATGCTTGGCCTTTTACTCCTCAAAGCAGGGCTGGATCCCACCGTGATTGTCGGGACAAAACTCAAAGAATTCGGCAACTCAAACTGCAGGGTAGGAAAGTCAAAGTACCTTGTGATTGAAGCAGACGAGCACTTTGCTTCGTTTTTAAACTACAGGCCCAAAATGATCGTGCTCACGAGCGTAGAAGCAGACCACCTGGACTTTTACAAAACTCTTTCAAATATCATTAAAACATTCAGAAAATACCTTCTGCTCCTTCCCAGAGAGGGGATTGTGATAGCCAACGCAGACGACCCGAACACCGCAGCAATGGTAAAATCTCTGCCGTATCGGATAGAAAAGTATTCATTGAAGCAAAAAGAAGCCATGAAGCTCCGCAAACTCCTCAAGATCCCCGGCGAACACAACGTGGCAGACGCGCTTGCCGCTCTCACTGCCTCGCGCGTTCTCGGCGTTCCAGACGCAGTAAGTTTCAGGTCGCTTTCAGAATACAGGGGATCATGGCGGAGATTTGAAATCTTCAATCTAAAAACTAAAAACCGCGCGCCCTATACTCTCGTTTCAGATTACGGCCATCATCCAACCAAGATACGCGTGACAGTTGAGGGGGCAAGAAGCAAGTGGCCAAAGAAAAAGATATGGCTCGTGTACCAGCCGCACCAATACGCGAGAACTTATTACCTATTCAAGGATTTTGTGAAAGTGCTCTCTCAGCTGAAAATTGAGAAACTCATACTCACTGACATCTTTGACGTAGCAGGAAGAGAGGAAAATGACATTAGAAGAAAAGTTTCCTCCAAAAAGCTTTTTGAAGCTATCCAAAAAACCAAGAGAAAGAATCTTGAAGTTTTGTATATTCCTTCTTCTCCGCCCTTTCAGGCAATCGAAGAATACCTTGCGCAACACATCAAAGGAGGAGAAATCATCATAATCATGGGAGCGGGAAACATCTACGGCCTTACCCTGCAGTTGACAAAAGATTCTTCCAGGGAGAAAATATAAGCAGGGCAAGGTCGACTTTCACAATCCTAAACAATTTTACTTTACGCATACTATGACGCTTCTCGCAATCATCATTATCATTGTTCTCGTGGCAGTTATCGTGTGGTTTTTTGCAAAGCCAAAGATGCAAAAAAGGCCTGCTACCCCCATGCCTCAGGCCCAGCCGCCCCAACAGCCGGTCCAGCCTCCAAAACCAGCTGAGCCAGTGAGGCCTTTTGCAGCTCCTCAGCCTCCAAGAATATTTGAAATACCTCAGCCTCCGAGACCCGCAACCCCTCCGCCCCCTCCTCCTTCTCCGGATCGCATAGAAAAGATATAGAACAGCGCACAAGGGCCTGCAAAGCCCTTTTGTGTTTGAATAAATTGACAGAACATGTTTTCTTAGCTACCATGAAAATACAGTGCTGAGCGCGTAGCTCAGTTTTGAAAACTTAATAAGAAAGAGAGGAAGATCATGGCAGTCAAGCAAGTCTCTAACCAAACGGGTGTTTCTGCGCGCGCTTCCTCCTTTGAATTTCAGGATGGATTGCGCTTTGAGACGCAGAGGTGGCCGTATCTGCTTTCATTGCCCTTCATGTGGCTTCTCACATTTTGGGTGATGGCTAAAAAAACCTTGCTGAAACAGAAACCGCACACCAATGCGTATTGGTTTGACGGAATAAGTGAGGTGTGCAGGAAGATTAAGGAAGGAGCGGCAAGCTGGAGAGCCCTTGACATCATTTACAATCACAACTTTGGGAAAGATGGCAAGATTACAGATTTCTGGCTTGGCATGATGAATGCTCAGGCCGTGCGGAACCGAAAGCGCCTCGTAACATCATTGCTCATACAAAATCTTCGGGCAATGGCGAAAGGACAAGAATTGCGCATTCTCTCGCTTGCCAGCGGATCTGCCCAAAGCGTTATTGAAGCTCTCTCCGTTCTGAAGGAAGAGAAGATCGTGGTTCGTGCCGTGCTGGCAGACAAAGATCCTACGGCGCTTGAAAACAGCAAGTGGCTAGCGCACTGCTACGGCGTCCAGAACCAAATAACTCTTCTCCAGAAAGACATAGTGCGAGGGCTGCTCAAGCAGGAACGGCCCTTTGAGAATTACGGACCTTTTGATGTCGTAGAAATGGTCGGCTTCCTGGAATACGCGGGGGATAGATTGATCGTGGAACTTATGAAGTCAATACATTCCCTTCTTGCGCCTGGAGGTATTTTCCTGACAAGCACTATAGGGAATAACCCGGAGCGCTTTTTTCTGCACTGGGTGATCAACTGGAAAATGATCTACAGATCTCGCGAAGCCTTGCAGGCTCTCGTGGCAGCAGGGTTTAAACAAAACCACTGCGCCATACTGAGCGAACCTCTTTCTATTTTTCACGTGGCAATATGCCGCAAAATTGTAGAGTCCCAGGGATAATGGTACACTATACCAATCTCTGGGACTTTTTTTATGTTTATATATCAGCTCACAGCGCTTATCAACGCCGCAACGAGCATTCTTCTCGGCATTTTTGTGTATTTCCAAGACCGCAAATCAACACCTAACAGATATTTCAGCTTGTTCGCTTTCAGCGTTGCGTTTTGGAGCATCGCATACATTTTTTGGCAGCAGGAACAAGACCGGCAATCCGCGCTCTGGTTTATTAGAATTGCCATGATAGGAGCTATTTTTATTCCTGTCTTCTATTTTCATTTTGTCGCCTCTCTTGTGAAATTGGCTGACAAAACAAAGGTATTTCTCATATTTGGATATATTTCTGCGATTCTCTTTGCGTTTTCTGATCTTTTCACCCCGTATTTCATCCAAGGAGTTTCTCCAAAGCTTTCTTTTCTTTTCTGGCCGGAACCCGGTCCCGCTTTTCATGTATTTCTCCTGATGTTTTTCGGATATGCCGTTGCCAGCTGGTATCTGCTTCTGTATTCCTGGAAAAAAGTTGAGGGCATCAGAAAGGATCAGATTCTCTATGTATTCTGGGGCACCTTCATTGGCTTTCTCGGAGGATCCACAAATTATTTCCTGTGGTACGACATCCCGATCCCTCCAGCTGGCAACTGGGCGGTTGCCGTGTATGTCGCCATGATCGCTTACGCAATTGTGACCAAAAAGCTCTTTGACGTAAAGGTAGTGCTTACCGAAATCCTTGTCGGAGTCATTGCTCTGCTTCTTTTGGCGAATATTTTCCCTTCTCAAGCTCCGTTTGAATATCTGTGGAAAGGAGCTCTCTTTGCGGCATTTCTGTTTGCAGGATACCTGCTCATCAAAAGCGTGCTCAGAGAAGTGGAACAGCGGGAAAAGCTTGAAGAGCTGTCCAAAGCGAAATCTGAGTTTATGTCTATTGCCTCGCATCAGCTGAGAACCCCTCTTTCCATTGTCAAAGGATATCTTTCTTTAATGCGGGAGGGATCCTTCGGCAAAACAACGGAAAAACAGCAGGAAGTATTGGGCAAGGTTTATGCAACGAATGATGAAATGATGAATATGGTCAATGATCTGCTGAACGTCACGAGAGCAGAGGAGGGAAGGCTTCAATACAGTTTTGAAAAAACAGATCTCAAAGAACTCGTCCAAACAATCACGAAAGGGCTGGAAGTATCCGCAAGAAAAAAGAACCTTGAGCTCCGTTGTTCCGTTCCTCAGGATCTCGTATTCATCAACGCAGACAAAGACAAGCTCGGTCAGGTTGTTTCCAACTTAATTGACAACGCGATCAAATATACAGAGCAGGGAGCCATTGAGGTTCAGCTCACAACTCCAAAGCCCGGAACCTCGCTGATTGCGGTAAAAGACACGGGCCTCGGGATACGAAAAGAGGAAATGCCCCAGCTCTTTGAGAGTTTCACCAGAGGCAAAGCCGGAACAAAACTATGGACCAAGGGCAGCGGCATGGGACTGTACATCGCGAAACAATTCGTTTCAGCGCACAAAGGGAAAATATGGGCTGAATCTGAAGGGGAGGGAAAAGGAAGCGCGTTCTTCGTTGAACTTCCCTTGATATTTTAAAAGGGGCAACGTATACTGGCATAATGGAACGGATTCTGACGGCTCAAACTCCGGCAAAAAAAGGAGAAACGGTGAAAGTTGCAGGCTGGATTGCAAACAGAAGAGATCACGGAAAGATCATCTTTTTGGATTTGAGAGATTCCACCGGAACCTTGCAAATGGTGATAACTCCTGAGCAGAAAGAAACCTACGAAAAGGCAAAAGACATACGTTCTGAATGGGTGGTCCAAGCTGAAGGAAAAGTGCAGGAAAGACCGGAAGGAATGAAGAACCAAGAAATTGAAACGGGGTCGGTTGAACTCAGCATTGAGAACATTGAAATATTTTCAAAGGCAGAAACTCCTCCTTTCCCAATAGACACGCAAGGATACGAAGTAGGGGAGGAGGCAAGGCTTCAGTACCGGTATCTTGATTTGAGAAGGGCAAGGCTCAAGAAGAATCTTCTGCTCCGCCACCAAGTGCTGCAATTCATGAGAAACTTCCTTTCAAAGGAAGGATTCGTAGAAATTGAAACTCCCATGCTTACCAAGTCTACTCCGGAAGGAGCACGGGACTTTGTCGTTCCTTCAAGACTGTATCCTGGCACCTTTTACGCTTTGCCCCAGAGCCCCCAGCAATACAAGCAGTTATTGCAGGTTGCAGGGTTTGAGCGGTACTTCCAAATAGCAAGATGTTTCAGGGACGAAGATCCAAGAGCTGACAGGCAGCCTGAGTTCACCCAGCTTGATCTGGAAATGAGTTTTGTTGAACGGGAAGACGTGATGGAGCTTACTGAGCGCCTTTTAATAGACATCGTAAAGACCCTGTACCCTGAAAAGAAAATCCAGGATATTCCATTCCCGAGAGTCAGCTACAAAGATGCGGTGAAACAGCATGGCAATGACCGCCCTGATCTCAGGAAAAACAAAGAAGACCAGAATCTTCTGGCTTTCTGCTGGATTGTTGACTTTCCTTTCTTTGAAAAAGACGAGAAAGGCGCCTGGACATTCACGCACAATCCGTTTTCTTCTCCAAAGCGAGAATACATGCAAAACCTCATGGCAAAGAAGAATATCGGGGAAATTATTGCGACCCAGTATGATATTGTTCTAAACGGCGTTGAAATCGGAGGAGGGAGCATACGCAATCATAACCCTGAAGCGCTGGAAAAAGTGTTTGAAATTATGGGATACACCCCAGAGCAGATCCAAGCGAACTTCGGGCATATGCTGAAAGCATTTTCCTATGGAGCTCCGCCTCATGGGGGCATTGCGTGGGGCTTTGACAGACTTATCTCTCTTCTTCAGCTGGAGCCCAACATAAGGGAAGTCATCGCGTTTCCTAAAACAGGAGACAGCAGAGATCTTCTCATGCAAAGCCCAAGCGAGCTTGCGGAAACCCAGCTCAAAGAACTCCATCTTCAGTTTCAAAAACGAAAGAAATGATGACGAGAAACACGAAAATATTTCTTGCTTCTCTTCTTGCAAGCATTCCCTTGTGGCTTGGCTTTAATGTTTCCGTGGAAAAGCTCCAGAATGTTTTCTTTTGGAATGAAATAGCGAAGAATCCAGATATTCTCGCAGCCCAAGCGCTTCCAGCTGATTTCAATGCGCAGATACGCAATCTAAAACCGCAAAGAAGAGCTGGAACAGCTGAATTCTCTTCTTCCTCAAGAGCGGCGCTTACGGTATATGTGACGCCCCAGGGGAAAACAAAAACCCTCTTTTCAAAACAGAGCGATATCCCTTTCCCAATCGCAAGCCTTGCAAAACTCATGAGCTCCCGCATTGTTGCAGAACGCTATCCCTTGGCTGAAAAGGTGCTCATCACAAAGGAAGCGGTGCAAAAAGAGGAAAGCATAGGCAATCTGAGGATAGGGGAGGAGCTTGAAGTGCAGGAACTTCTGGAATCCATGCTCGTGGAATCAAGCAACGATGCGGCCCAAGCTTTATCGGGAGTGATCGGAAACGATCTTTTCGTGCACCTCATGAACTCAGAAGCAGAAAAACTGGGACTGGGGCATTCTACGTTCAGCGATCCTGCGGGGGTTGACCCAGACGAACCAGGAACGCTTTTCAACGCAATGAGCGCCGAGGACCTTATGCGCCTCGCAATAGCGATCAAAGAGGAACACCCTGAGATTACCAGCCTGCTCTCTCAAAAACAAATCGCCATCCGTACTCCGGAAGGCAGGCTCCACCATACTGCAAAAAGCACGAATGAGCTTCTGCAAGATCCTTCTTTCCCTCTGAAGATCCTTGCGGGAAAGACCGGCTGGACGCCCCTGTCTGAAGGATGCCTTCTTCTTATTACGGAAGCTCCGAACCAAACAGGATACATCGTTAGCATTGTCTTAGGATCTGAAGACAGATTCGGAGAGATGAAAAGCCTTACGCAATGGATAGTAAACTCGTATGATTTTTGATTTCTCGTTTCCCATCATTAAAATAGCCGCAGTCGGCGCATTCTCTTTCCTTGCGGCGTTTTTGATTACGCCCCTCCTCACGCATATCCTGTATGCGCATAAACTTTGGAGAAAAGAAGTCAGAACGCAGGCATTGGGAGGAGGAGAAGTTCCCTTTTTCCAGAAGTTCCACAAAGAAGGAGAAACAAGAACTCCTCGCTTTGGAGGAATTCTCGTCTGGGTCGTTCCTCCTCTTACGGCGCTTCTTTTCTTTGCGCTTTCTTTTGCGAATATCGCATGGCTGGAAAAGCTTAACTTCTTCACAAGAGCCCAGACATGGCTGCCTTTGGCAACGCTGGCTGCGGCCGGGGCCGTAGGATTTCTGGACGATATTGTGCAGGTTATCTCAGCCCCCTCAAATAGATTGCTCAAGATGGTCTGGGATACAATCGGAAAGCACATAGCAGGAGGGCTTTCTTTGAAATTCCGCTTTGCCTTGGTTTCCGCAATAGGGCTTGCGGGAGCATGGTGGTTTTTCTACAAGCTCGGGTGGACAACCCTTCACATTCCAGGTCTCGGAGACTTTGACATCGGGATCTGGTACATTCCCGTGTTCGTGCTCGTGATGCTTGCAACCTACTCAGGAGGAGTTATTGACGGCCTGGACGGATTAGCCGGGGGAACCTTTGCTTCTATGTTTATGGCGTTTGCAGTCATCTCATTCGCTCGGGGACAGTATGATCTTGCGACTTTGTGCATCGCGATTGTCGGAAGTTTGCTTGCATTCCTCTGGTTTAACATTCCTCCCGCACGGTTCTACATGGGAGAAACAGGAATGATGGGATTAACCGCAACCTTGACCGTGGTTGCGTTTCTCACGGATTCCGTTGCCGTGCTTCCCGTCATCGGATTTCTCCTGGTCCTGGAATCAGGGTCTGTAATCATACAGCTTCTCTCAAAGAAACTGCGAAAGAAAAAAGTTTTCCTTGCTGCCCCCATTCACCATCACTTTGAAGCCTTGGGCTGGCCCCACTACAAGGTGACCATGAGATTCTGGGTTATCGGCGTAGTGGCCGCGATTCTTGGCGTGGCGATTAGACTACTAGGATAAAAGAATGGAACTTTCCTTGTTGAGGAGAAAATATCCCCGCTTTATTTACAAAGGATATTCTTTTGCGTTATCAAAAGGAAATCTTGCAATCTCTTTTGATTTTGCAGTTCCTGCCTCACCGGCAGACGGGCCTCCGGATATTTCATTTCATCCGAGAGTATTGATTAAAAATGTTCCTCAAAAGGATATCAAAAGGGTAGGGGAGAAAACATTGCGAAATCTTGTATTTCATCTTGGACTCATGGAAATCCCGAGCTATTGGAAGGCAACGTGCTCTCCTGAAATTATTGTTGAAGCAGGATATTTAAATGCGCGGCAAATCAGCTGGTGGAAAGACCTTATTATGCAAGGAATGGGGGAGTACTTCTACAAAAACAAGATTGATTTCACCAAATCCAACTTTCTTTCTATTATATCCTTGGCTAAGTCAAGGAGTGGAAAACTTAACTTAGTTAAGGAATCTTTAACTAAGTTGAGTTTAAGAGAGAAGGTGCTGGTGCCGGTTGGAGGAGGGAAAGATGCGGCGGTAACATTAGAGTTATTGAAACAGGCAAAGATTCCTCTTCACCCGTTTATGCTGAATCCCAAAAAAGAGCAGCTCGCGATCGCAAGGATAAGCAAGACCGGAGATTCCTTGGTTGTTGAGCGCTCAATGGATCCGAAACTCTTTGAATTAAACAGAAAAGGATACCTGAACGGCCACACTCCTTTTTCAGCATACCTTGCGTTTCTGGCAGTTCTGGAAGCTGTGCTTTTTGATTACAAGTACGTTGCGCTTTCCAATGAAAGAAGCTCTAACGAGGGAAACGTGAAGTATCTCGGGAAAATCGTGAACCACCAATACTCAAAATCGTTTGAATTTGAAAAGAAGTTCAGAGAATATTCAAGGCTTTATCTTTCCAAAGACGTTGAATACTTCAGTTTTTTGCGGCCTTTGTACGAGCTCCAGATCGCAAAACTATTCTCCCGATACCCCCAATACTTCCATGCTTTCCTAAGCTGCAACGAAGCAAACAAAACAAAATCCGGGAAAAAGAAACCAACTGGAAAGTGGTGCGGGAAATGCGCAAAATGCTTGTTTGTATTCCTTGCTCTTTCTCCTTTTGCAGGGGAAAAAGCGACAATAAATATATTCAAAAAAGACCTTCTGCGCGACAAAACTCTTAAACCTTTGCTAGGAGATCTCACTGGCAAAAGAAAATTTAAGCCTTTTGTGAGCGTAGGCACAATAAAAGAAAGCAAG
>JACOVZ010000058.1 GCA_016177065.1 Candidatus Wildermuthbacteria bacterium
GGGTGGGAGTCGGACCCACACAGCCTTGCGGCTACAACGTTTTAAGCGTCGCGCGTATACCATTCCGCCACCCGGGCATAATCTTTCTTTTGAGGCCAGGATGGGAATTGAACCCATGCATAGCGGTTTTGCAGACCGCCGCGTTTCCACTTCGCCACCTGGCCAGAACTATTTCTCTTCTTTTTCTATTGTATCAAAGATCTCGTCTATCTTCTGAACTGAAAGGAGATTCTTCTCCATAACCCACTCAATCTTCGGAACGGGGCGCATTCTCATTCTCGCATTCAGCCTCTGCTGAATGTTAAAGATGCTGCCGCGCATTACCTTCAGCAGATCTTTGGCTTTCTTTTCGGGAAGTATGCTGATATATGCCTTTGCGTGCTGCAAGTCAGGAGACGCCTCCACGCGCGTGACCGTCACCACATCCTCGGGGGAGCGCTCCAAATCCTGTTCAAGAATCTTCGCAAGCTCCTGCCTCAAGATGTCGTTTGCCCTTAAAAGACGCCAGGTCATACAAGACTGCGCTCTTCAATAAAGAATTTCAAGGAATCTCCTGCTTCAATTTTTCCGTCTCCTTCCCACGCAATGCCGCACTCTTCTCCCTTTTTAACCAGCTGAGTTTCCTGCTTGTTTTTTTGAAGGCTTGTCATCTTCCCGCGTGCCGCAATCTGGCCGTTTCTCATCACCTCAATGCGAGATCCCTTTTGAATCTCCCCGTCTTCAACTCTTCCGCCCACGATTTGCCTGTTCTTCTCAGTGAAGAACACCGCAAGCACTTTCAAGGTTCCAAGATCCGTACGCACTGTTTCCATGGTCTGGGGGCGCTCCAATGCTTCGCGCACCTTCTGAATAAGATCATAAATGATGTCAAAGGTTTCAATTCCAATATGCTCTCTGTTTGCATAATCTCCCGCATCTTTTTTGGTTTTTACGCGAAACGCGTAAATCTTTGCCTCTGTGCCTTGAGCCAGCTTCACGTCTTTCTCGTTCACGTCTCCTGTTTCCGCAAAGATTATCTTAAGAGACTTTGCTTCCTGGGGGAGCGCATGTAACACTGCCTCCAGGGCCTCAAGGGATCCGGTAAAGTCTGCTTTCAGGATAATGGGCAGAACTCCTCCTTCAGTTGGCGCAAGCGCGGCAATATTCTTCTTGGCTTCTTGTAATACTACATTTGCCCTTGCTGAAGATTCTTCGGGAAATACCTTGAACTCCTCTCCAATTCCGGGACTCTGTTCAAATCCTATAACAAGAACTGGGGTTCCGGCCGGAACAGCGTCCAGAGAAGCTCCTTCCCAATCTTCCAGAATTCTCGCTTTTCCGAATGAAGATTTTGTTCCCACAATATCTCCCTTCTGAAGCACTCCATTAAGCACAAGAAGGGTTGCTGCAGGGCCTCTCTGGGAATCAACAGATGTTTCAACAACAAGCCCTTCTGCTGGTTTTGCAGGATCGGTTTCAAGCCCTTCAACCTCTGAAACCAGAAGAACCATTTCAAGAAGCTCTGAAATGCCTTGCTTGGTGGTGGCTGAGGTTTCCACAAAAGGAACGTTCCCGCCCATGGATTCAAGATACACTCCGTGCGTTCCCAGATCTGCCTTTACTCTCGCAGGATCTGCTCCTGGCTTATCTACTTTGTGAATGGCAACAATGAAAGGAAGCTTTGCTTTTGCGATCACGTCAATAGCTTCTTTGGTTTGGGGCTTTATCCCCTCGTCAGCCGCAACCACAAGCACTGCAACGTCTGCAACCTTGGCTCCCCGTGAACGCATAGCAGAAAAAGCCTCGTGGCCCGGAGTATCAAGAAAGGTTATTTTCTTGCCCTGGTATTCGGCAACGTAAGCTCCAATATGCTGGGTGATGCCCCCGGACTCCTTGGACGTTATCCTGAAATCCTTCCTGATTGCCTCAAGAAGAGAGCTTTTTCCATGGTCAACGTGCCCCAGCATGACCACGACTGGCGGTCTTGAGGAAATCGCTTTTGGATTGTCTGAATTTGTTTTGTCCATACATGAATCATGAAAATATTACGAATGAAGGGCCTTTGCTAAAGCCTCCTTTTCTTCTTCAGAAAGCATATGCTCTGATTTCCCCTTGGCAACCGGCTTTGCGTACACCCGGTTGTATTCTTTCAAAAAATGGCTTGTAAGCACGACTCCGTTGTTATTTTGGTCTAAAAGAGCAAGGGAAAAGCTCTGGTTGCTTCCGGTTTGCTGAAACGGATTGAATCTGACGATTCCCACTTTTGTCACCGCGCTCTCCATTGCTTCTTTGTAGCCCCTTAAATCAATCTCCAGCTCCTGGATTCTCTTCTCTAACTCCTCAACGCGCTTTTGCGTTTCTTTGGGCGTCCCAGATTTCTTTGAATTGGAATGAAAAAAAGACATACCCTGTCTTCATCAGGGTATCATAAAAACCCGCAAAAAACAAGGAATACTTTTCCTTTGTAAATTGCAGAAAAATTCCTATTGTCCTCCTCCGCTTGGAAACGGAGGGAAGCAAGACATAAATTTAGCTTGAATAGCCGGATCAGCCGTGCCTTGCTGTTGTTCTCCGCCACCACCGCCTAAAGAATTGAGACAGGCCTGAAATTCACCGCATGGTTTCGTGAGACACGCGTTAATTTTTTCTGTTTGACAGGCGTGAAATTTCGCATTGACTGCTGGATCAGGAGTGCCTTCCCCTTGTTGTTCTCCGCCTTGGTCTCCGCCGCCTGACTGCAGATCTTTTAGACAAGCCTCAAACTCTGAACAGGAGAGTGCCAGGCAGACAGCCTGTTTTTCCTGGGCCATCTCGCTCCCGCATTTTCTCTGCGCTGCTTCCAAGGCGGGAGATTTGGCTTCTGTTTGTGTCAATTTTCCAGCCTTAAATCGTTCAAAAAAGGATTGGCCTAATTCTTTCTCCATACAGGCAAGCCATTCTGGAGAAGCTTTATCAAGCAATGCCATAAACTCACGTTGCTCCTCAATGTTTTTAAGGTCTTCTTCGCTCAGCATGCCGTGGTCCTTGGCAAATTGGAAACAAACATCCTGGTTTACGACACAGAAGGCCTCACACTCTGCCTTGCTCTTACAACCGCCTGGGCCCGAAGTAATTCTATATTTTTTGGCCTGATCGGCATCTTCTTGTGAAATAAAGCCGGCTTTCACCGCAAAATCCACACACTCATCAATATGCGCCGTGTCTTTGCAATAACTGTCGCACGCCTCTCGTGATCTGCAATTTCCCGGACCCTTACCACCGGTTTTTTTCACAATGTCAGCATCTTCTTTTGTCATGAAGCCCGCTCCTACTGCAAAATCAACACACTCATTAGTATTAGTGTCGTTCGTGCAGTATGTATCACATGATTCTTTTGTCGTGCATCCGCCGGGTAACTTCCCGCCGCTCTTTAAATAGGGAAGTATCTTGCCGACCGCCTCAATATCTTCTTGTGGAATAAATCCGGCGTTTAGGGCAAATTCCATGCATTCAACCGCATTTACGGAGTTATCGCAGTATTTAAGACAACTTTCTTTGGTTTTGCAGTTTCCCGGAAACGCCACGCCCGCCTTTTTAACATTGGCCATCTGATGTATTTCCTTTAACTCATCGACACTGGCCAAATTGAATTTCTCAACAAAATTGACACACTCCTCTATATGATCAATATCTTCGCAATAATTTCGACAAGAGGCCTCATCCTTGCATCCGCCCGGACTCTCCCCCTTTTGCATTGCCACAAAAACCGCTTTTTTGTCATCAGGCACTTCTACCGTCAGATTATTTTTTTGAGCGAATGCGGCGCATTTTGAGTAATTGCTTGATACACCACAGTAAGCTTTACACTCCTGCTGGTCGGTACAATTTCCCAACTCTGCTATTGGATACCTAATAGAGAATTGAGCCAGGACCTCATATGATATTGTGGGGTCTTTGCAGTCTTTGATAACTGCCTTTAAGGGAAAATCTGAAGGTCGCAATGTGATTGTACCGGAATTTATTGAGGTTGGGCAGGGCGGGTTACCGTTAGCAGGCGTTCCGGACATTTGGTGACCGCCGCCAGCCTTTGTCACCCTTATAGTGTGTAGCCCGTCAGGATCACCAAGTGTGATATTGTATTTTGTGTTATCGTATTGACCAGGAAAGAGCTGGTCTAGAGAAATACTTGAGTTGCCGCTATCGGCAAATGATTTATTAACGTAAAAACCGCTCCACAAAATAGTCGCGGCGGCAATCATTATAAGTATATTAATGTTGCGTGGCTTTATAAATGACATGCTATTCAAACGGATTTTGATAGAGTGCGTCTAAGGGATTTTTCTGTTCTTTGAACGGGTTGGCATTTGGCACTTGGCCTTCCAGCGGATTTTGTGTCTTGTCAAAAATTTCGCTGCCCAAAGAAGAACCTTCTTCTGAGGACGGGACTTGCTTACTTTTTGACCAATACCAAAAACCGGCGGCCGCAATAACAATCGCAACAACAATGGGGACGAGAACTATCGGTTTTGATTTAAAATCCATACAACACTTCTATAATACCACATGCAATCAAGTTGAGGAAAGCTGGCGAGCCAATGACTCCATTTTCTAACTGGCGGTGGGAGGAGGATTCGAACCTCCGATACTCTTACGAGTATACCGCATTTCGAGTGCGGCCCATTCAACCGCTCTGGCATCCCACC
>JACOVZ010000057.1 GCA_016177065.1 Candidatus Wildermuthbacteria bacterium
ACTCTTACGAGTATACCGCATTTCGAGTGCGGCCCATTCAACCGCTCTGGCATCCCACCTTGTTCTTTGTGTGGACCTACCGGGAATTGAACCCGGCCCTCGCCCATGCCATGGGCGCGTAATGCCGATTTACTATAGGCCCATAAAGAGCAGAGGAATTTTCATTCCTCTGCTGCTAATTGGAGCATACTATCTTCCAGGAGTTCTGGGATCTCGCACGCTGGAACGCTCTTTGAAATTCCAAAAGGATAACCAATTTTAATGGTTGTCCGCCAACCCTTTGATTTTACCCATATAGGAAGAACTGCAACGTTTGGAGCGACAACCTTTCTAACTCCCTCTTGGAATCTTCGGATTACAGGCTTTGAAAGATCTACCGCGCCCTCTGGCCGAAAGATCAGAATTTCACCCTTTGCTGTAATTGTTTTGAATTCTTTGCCCTTCCAGGTGCGTCCCCCTTCTGGAGCAAGAACAACGCTTCGCCCTTCTGCCAATGCCTTTCTTATTTTCAAAAGCGCCCTGCCTTGCCCCATAAAATTGCCTCTGTCTATAAAAATAGAGATAACGCGAAGAGGCATGCGCCGTATAATCTGGCCATAGATATTGCGCTTATCCGGCGTTATCAAGGGAACTCTTGAGAAATGAAATATGCACTGACTGAGAAAGAGCACCGGGATAATGAGCGTCTCGCGCATAGAGGGATGGCGGTGAATCACAAGCAGTCCTTCTCCGTTTTTCGTTCGGAACTTCTCCGAACTATACCCTTGGATATGAAGAAGCCCGAGAAATCTCGCGGTAAAGATACCAATGAGAAGAACAGGGCCGATAATCCAGACCGTGCACAAAACTCCGAGGAAAACACCAACTGAATTCCATGCTTTGTTAAATGCAGAGAATCTCGTTCTGGGCCGCACCGCCCCGGAAACCCTTAGCTGATCCATTATGCTCCTTTCTTTTACTTGCTTTAAGGTGCTGTCTTTCTTGTGTCCTCGACAGGAATTGAACCTGTATCAGGAGCTTAGGAGTCTCCTGTTCTATCCGTTGAACTACGAGGACGAAAATAATCTGCAAACGAACCGATTGGACTATTCGGAACTACCACATGAACTACCTTTTCAATTAGACTATAAATGAGCTTCAAAGTAAAGCCTCCCTTGCTAACTCTCACTCGGCACATGCCGTATGGAAGTTTACCTTTTTTGTTTCCTTTTTTGATATCTATATAGGAGATCTTATCTCTTGAAATTCCAGTTTCCTTTGTCCAAAATTTGATAGCCTTTTCTCTATCAATATCCTCGTAGAGCCGAAGTGAAATGGTAAGGTGATCTCGTGTAATACCCAATGCACTAAGACATTCAATAAAAACTTTAATTAAAAACGGATCAGTATTAACCAACTGAAGATCTCTTTTTGACCCCTCCGCCCAATATAAAGTTATTAATATTAAGAGTTTTTCTTTCCTATCTAATACACGTATAATTTTATTTGCTTGATCCCTTGCTTTTTCTAAAGCTTGCATCCTACGAAGAACGCTGGACCTTCTTTTATTGCGCCAATATTCTATAAACTCACTATCAATAGCAATACCTTTAATATAGTAAAAAATGGTCCCGTTGGAATGACCTGTAGCTCGTCTTATTTCTGGCAAACTATGTCCTCTTTTCCGTAGAGCAATTATCCTTTCGATCTCCATTCTTGCTAATCGAGGCATTCCTTAATATTATCACAATTATGATATGTGGCCAAGTACTAGGAGTGAAAAGCATTGTTCACTTAAAAAACTCTGCCCCAATAAGAATATACTCCGAGCATATTTTCTTGATAGCCTGTAGAAAGATTCCCCTAAGAAGTGTTGATCCCGTTAGAAGTTGCCTGGCTCTTGGACGAATGAATTATGAGTATTTACCTTATCTGTGGAAAAGAAACTCCTAACGGGATTGACAACCCCTTCTGCCTTCTTATAATAGCTGTGTAAAAGTAAAAGGTCGCTGATTGAGGCACTAAAATTTTTATGACACAAAACGATTTCATTGAATCTGCATTGAATCCCGAAGATGACTTTGGATCAGAATTTGAACCAGGAGAAGAAGAGATGAACCCGGGAGAAGAACCGAGCGAAGACCTGGATGAAGAAAAAGAAAAAGATGACGATATAGACGACCCTGATTTTGAAATAGAAAACTAGAAAAACAAAAACTCCCCTGCAAAGGGGGGTTTTGTTTAGTTCTTGTTTTTGCCGTTCTTCGGGGGCGCAGGGGGCGCAGCTGGCTTTTCCTCTCTCGCCTGTTCAAGAAGAAACAATCTGTCTTGGAGGCCTTTCATGAGAATATTCGTTTCCCGGTCTCTTTCAATAAGCTCATCTATCTTCTTTAAGAGATCTTCCATTTGCCTGTCTTTTGTTTCAATAATCTTCTGGAGAGTTCCAATCATCTCGTTTTTTGAATGCGCCAGGGGATCCTCTGGCATAGCTTGAGGAGAAACAGGATTCTCCGAAGCTCCAGACAGTGCCTGCAAAAGAAAATCTTTGCTGATAAGATACATGAACCCCCGTTCTCTCTGCTCCTTTTTCATGATGCTCTCTAAAGGCAACCCTGAAGACTGAAGCCGTTCCTTGATTGCGCGCACCAAAACAATGTCGCTTTCTCCTGTGAGCTTTGCCGCCTCTGCGATTGTGATGAATTCGTTTTCCATATATGGGAGACCTAGGGGATTTGAACCCCCACTGAGAGCTCCACAAACTCTAGTGCTGCCATTACACCAAGGTCTCCATGTGTCCCCACGAGGAGTCGAACCTCGATCTAAACTTTAGAAGAGTTCCGCTCTATCCATTGAGCTATGGGGACAAAACTCAACTGCATTATGAGCACGTGGATTATATCCATGAATCGCTCCCCGGTCAATCCTTACTGGGAACTAAATATGTCCCTAGACAAAGGAAGCCCTGTTCCCCTCAGCAATACATCTCTCTTTGCCCACTCTTTTATGATTTCTTCAAATGCATCCTGGCGGAATGTAACGGCCAAAGAATCTGAAGAATCAACCTCTTTTGCCTGAGAAAGAGCAAGAAAGAGTACGATCCCAGACAGGAGCCCCGCAAAAACAACAAGAAACATGGTAAAAAGAAACGCATGCTCAGCTAAAACGCGGAACATCTTTGAAAACGCTTTAGGCGAAAAAGAAATAGTTGGTTTCATTTTGTATATGCTTTAAGGAATATGGAAAACTGCACGCCTCCCTCTTCTTTCGTAATATTCATGCCCTTGAATTCCATAAGAAACGGCCCGTTCTCTACGCTCTTGAGAAACGGAAGGAAATTTCCGTATGATCCTTTTGAAGAAATCTGAAATTCAATGGAGGGCCATGCGTCCCCATCAAGCTTTTGCGGAGATCCTGGAACTATGGTGAGCAAAAACTTGCTCTTTGAAGCTGCGCTCTCTAAGAATTCTAGAAAGCTTATGGGGTTGCCGGGATCCAAGAAAAGGGCGGAGAGCTTCTGGAGATCCGAAGCTTTTGCTTGGGCAATATGCGCGAACTCTTCTTGAATATCTCCCTGCTTTTGCAAAAGAACCAGTTCTTGCTTCTTTCTTGCAAGGCCCCGCGCGTCATCAAGGACCCCTTTTGCAAACGGGACTGCTACAAAAATAGTCCCGGCAGCAACGAGGAGGGCAAGAACAGCGCTGGCTATAATAATGTTTCGCTTTGCGTTCATGGAACGTACTTCAAGCTTGCCGAAAAGTTAATATCGCTGGGGTTCGCAAGGTTGGAAAGGGGGAACTGAACATCCTGAAACGAAGGATCCTTTGCAAGACCCTCTTTAAAGGCAAGGAGCAAATCTCTTGTGGGGGCAAACCCTCTCAAAGAAATACTCATGCTGTAATTCTGCCTGCTTTCCCCCTTTTTTACGGGGGCTTGCCCCGAAGAAAAGAGAACTGCGGTAAAGTACACGTTATGAGGAACATAGAGAGAAAGCTTTTCCAGAGCCTTGGAAGGGAAAGCCTGATTGCCGTAGAATTGCGCCACATTCAGCAGGGTTTTATTCGTGTTTTGAAGATCCTGCAGCTCTTTATCCTGCTGCGAGGACCCTTCGCGGAAAGACTGGATTAAAATATCCTGGGATACAATC
>JACOVZ010000053.1 GCA_016177065.1 Candidatus Wildermuthbacteria bacterium
CTTTTTGACTTCCACCTTGTTCTGCTCCACAGTCTTCCTGCTTGCCACAATCCGCAAAGGAATTCCGATAAGATCTGCGTCGTTGAACTTCTCGCCAGCTCCGAGCTGAGGTCTGTCATCATAGAATACTGAAACTCCTTTCTTTTCCAACTCTCCATAGAGCTTGTCAGCTGTCTTTTCTCCTCCGGGCAACGAGATAAGATGCACATCAAACGGAGCTACTGCCTTAGGCCATAGAATCCCCTTTGCATCATGGAACAGCTCTACGACCGTTCCCATAATCCTTGCAGGCCCAATGCCGTAAGAGCCCATGATTACAGGCGTATCGGTTCCGTTCTCTGCTTTAAAGGTAAGGCCCAGGGCTGAGGAATACTTTGTGCCAAGAGGAAAAATGTTCCCCACTTCAACGGCGCGCGCTTCTTCCAGCTCGCTCTTTTTCATTCCAAGCTCTTTGAGAACCTCGTTAGTATACACTTCTTTGTTTACCGCAATGTTTTTCTTTTTATTGATATAAATAGTATCTTCGCCGGACGCGCACACTGTCTGGAACTCATCGCTGAATCTGCTGAACGATCCTCCGCTCGCAAACGTGCGGTAGGTTTGTTTTCCCAGGCCTACCTTGTCAAAAATCTTCAGATAACTCACAACGCACTGCTCATAAAATTCACGAAACTCTTTTTCAGTTTTATTAAAAGAATACAGATCTTTCATAATGAATTCTCTGGTACGAATGAGGCCCGATCTTGCGCGAAGCTCGTTCCTGAACTTAGTCTGGAATTGATACACATACCGAGGAAGATCGCGCCACGAAGCAATATGCATTCTCATAAGATTCGCAAGAGGTTCTTCGTGAGTGTTCGCAAGCCCGACATCGCTTCCTGTTGAAAGCTTTGTTTTAAACCAAATGTCCACGACTTTGTCATCCCACCTGCCTGATTTCTTCCAAAGCGCAGGGTCCTGGAGAGAACTTAAAAGCACTTCCTGCCCCCCTATGGCATTCATTTCTTCTCTGATAATTCCCACAATCTTGTTTAAAACCAAAAGCCCGAGCGGCAGAAAGTTGTAGACCCCCGCCATTTCCTTGCTGATAAATCCGGCTCGTATTAAAAGCTGGGCGTTAACGCTTTCTTCGCCCTGAGGGGCTTCCCTCCTTGTTTTCGTGAAAAGATTTGATGCTCGCATATTAAAAAAGATTTGATACGTCCCTTACGGTAACATACAGCAGAAGGAGAATCAAAACGCCGAAAGACACCCCGATGATCTTCTGTTCAAGAGCCTGAGAAAGAGGCTTTTTGCGCACAGCTTCCAAAGCCAGGAACAAAAGACGCCCTCCGTCAGCAGCAGGGATGGGAAGAACGTTGAACACTGCCAAATATACAGAAAGAACGCCGAGAAAAAACAAAAAGGAAGAAATGCCAAGAGAAAGGGTATTCTTCAAAAGAAACACAATCCCCACTGGCCCTGTAAGCTGAACTCCGTCTGGAAGGCCCTGCCTCTGGAACAGGCTTGAAGCTGTATGCCAAAGCCCCTGGACGACTTCCAGCGTCATGTTCCAGGCAATGCTTACCCCCTGGAATGGAGCTTCATACCACGGATATGTTATAGACGCGGTTCTTGCAAGCATAACCCCCAGCGGCCCTTCGCCAGAAGGAGGATTTTCCCTTGGAATCAGAGTTGCGTCAAATGATTCATTGCCCCTTTGGATTTTTACAGACATTTCCCTGCCCTTGAAACTGTCTGCTGATTCTTGAAATTCTCCGATTCTTGTAAAATTGAGAATAGTATCTCCTGCTTGCAAACCAGCTATCTCTGCAGGGCTTCCTTTCGCAATCCCCAGAATCTGGACTTTTGCATTTGCCTGGACAGCGCTGTCATCAAGAGCAGTCTGAATGCCGCTCGTTGCTCCAACTCCTGCAAAAATGATTGCGGCAACCAGCCAGAATACCAGAACTCCCCCTGCCACAATGAGCATGCGCGCAAACAGCGATTGCTTGCTGAAGCTTCTCGGATCATCGCTTCTCTCCTCTTCTCCGGTCATTCGCACAAAAGCTCCCAAAGGAAGAAGATTCAGGGAATACAGGGTTTCTCCGAATTTCTTTCCAAACAATCTTGGAGGAAGCCCAATTCCGAATTCCTCCACCTTCACCCCGAATTTCCTTGCAACGAAAAAATGCCCCAACTCGTGGAGAATGACTAAAAACAGAATGCTGGCGATTGCGATAAAAATCATCATACCTCTTCAACTTCTTTCTTTTTTGCCTCTGCAATATCTTCTATCTTCTTCTGGTATTCATCAACCATTTTCTGAAGATCTTCCTTGCCCTTGAATTTATCGTCTTCGCGGAGCTTCCCTTCCCTCACTTTTTCCTGGATTTCGCCCCACGCGTCTTCGCGCCATTTTCGGATAACCTGCCTTGTCTGCTCTATCTTTTCTGAAAGAACCCTCAAAAGCGTTTGGCGGTACTCCTGCGTCAAAGGAGGAAGCGTAAGGCGGACAATATCTTTGTCAACCACGGGGCTCGCTCCAAGCTGAGCCTTCTGCAGAGCTTTTTCAATGGCTTCCAGGTATGACTTGTCCCACGGCTGAATCACGATTTGCTTCCTCTCGGGGCACGAAATAGACCCGAGCTGCTTTATTTGCATTTTCTGGGAAAATACATCCACGGTAATGTCTTCCACTAAAGACGGAGAAGCAGAACCTGTGCGGATTTTGGAAAGTTCCTTTTTGAAGAAGTCCAGGGCCTTGTCCATTTCCGGCCGAATCCTGTTGATAATTTCTTTGTACATAGTATTTCTATTCTATCAAAAATCTGTTCATAACTCCAGCATCACTCCTTCAAGAAGCAGTCTGGGGCTTGCATTGGTGGTGTTCAAAAGCATGCGAGTTTCCTGAAGAAGGCGCAGGATCTTTGCATGCTGCTGAATACCTGAAGCTTTTCTCGCAAGATCTTGGAGCATGAGTATCCGCGCGCAAGATATCCAAAGCATGATCTTGCTTTGCATCAGGCTCTGAGATTCTGAAAGCTCCTTTGCCAGGAGAAACTTTTCATGCAGAGTCTTTTTCTTGAGCCTCTCAAATTCCCGCATCTCCTCTTTCGCCTTTGCAGACTCCTCTTGCAGGGAAGGAAATTTCCAGAACCTCATCTCTTGCATTCTGGATCGCACCGTCTCAAGAATCATCAAGGGATATTCAGAAAAGAAGAAAAACACGATATTGCCCTTGGGGTTTTCAAGAAGCTTTAAAAGCGCTGACTGCGCTTCCTGATTGATCAGGTGCGCGTCTTTAAACAGCACAAAGGTAAAAGGCATTGCCCATGGAGATACGCTCACTCGCAACAACAGTTCTCGCACCTGGCCAATGGTGATTTCCTTTGCCTCCTCTCCTTCCTTGATTAAAGGCTTCACTATGACAAGATCCGGATGCTCCAGATTTCTCATGCTTTTGCATGAAGAGCACTTCAGGCAGGGCTCGCCTTGCTTTGCGTTCTGGCACGCAAAAAGCATGGCAAACTTTATCGCCGCTTCCTGTTTGCTAGCGTCGTCATTTCCGGAAAACAAATACGCATGGGAAAATGCGCGAGCTTCCACTGACTTTTTCAGAAGCTCCCACTGCTTCATTTTTTGCTCATAATGCTTCTCTTGTAGACCTCAAGGTTGCTCAGAACCGTGCCGGTCCCTCTTGCAACGCAGGTTAAAGGATCGTCCGCGACAAAGCACGGAACTCCAATTGATTTTGAGATCAGTTTATCCAGGTTCTTCAGCAAGGACCCCCCTCCTGAAAGGATAATGCCTTTGTCCATAATGTCCGCAGAAAGCTCAGGCGGCGTGTCCCTCAGCAGAAACTTGATGACCTTGACAATCTCGTCTAGGGGATCTTCCAGGGCCTGCACGATTTCGCCAGATGAGACAGCAAGAGTCTTTGGAAGTCCGAGCGCGAGATCCCTCCCCTTCACTTCCATGGTTGTTTCCGGCTTTTCCGCAATCGCCGCCCCTATCTTTATCTTTATCTCCTCTGCCGTAGTTTCCCCAACCGCAAGGTTGTACTTTCTTTTAAGGAAATCAGAAATCGCCTGATCCATTCTGTCTCCCGCAACCCTCAGGGAGCTTGAGACCACAATGCCTCCCAGAGAAATAACAGCTCCCTCCGCGGTTCCTCCCCCGATATCCACGATCATGTGCCCTGAAGAGGAATGAATGGGGATTCCTGCTCCTATGGCTGCTAGAATCGGCTCCTTTGCCACATACGCAGCCTTTGCCCCTGCTCCCATGGCAGCCTCAATGACTGCCCTTCTTTCCGTTGATGTTATGCCGGCTGGCACCGCAACCAAAACTTCGGGCTTTAGAAACTGGTATCGGGGAACCACTCGTTTCAAAAAATACCTCAGCATGGCCAATGTCACCCTGAAATCCGCAATCACGCCCTCTTTCAAGGGACGGAATATCTGTATGGTGTCTGGCGTTCTGCCTGTCATGTCTTTTGCCTCCTGGCCAACCGCGAGGATTGAATTGTTGTACAAAGACACCGCGACAACCGAAGGCTCCCTCAGCATGATTCCTTTGCCGGGAATGAATACAAGCGAATTTGCAGTGCCAAGGTCAATCCCGATTTTGTTCACGAAAAAACTCATGGTTTTTTGACGCGCTTAATATCTGCCCCCAATTTTTGGAGCCTCTCTTCTATTTTCTCATATCCCCGGTCCACTTGGTAGGCATTCTGTATCGTGCTTTTTCCTTCTGCTATCAAGGCTGCGATAATCAGCGCCGCTCCCCCCCGTAAGTCAAACGTTCCGAGATTGGTTCCATAGAGCTTCGTGGGGCCGTTGATCAGCGCCCGATGCGGGTCTGCAAAATATATCTCAGCTCCCATTTTAACCAATTCCTCCAAATACTTCAGTCTTCCTTCGTACAAGGGATCGTGGAGCAAGGTGGATCCCCTGGTCTGAGTCGCAAGAACTCCAAGCGGACTCTGCAAATCCGAATGGATGCCAGGGTATATAAAGCTCTGAATCTTGTCTATAAACAGCGTGGAAGGCATTACTTTCACGGTTCCCCTGCCCTTTGCGTCCTTTGTGATTTCAAGGGAAGCTCCAAAATCCTTCAGCTTTTTCAAAAACAGCTCAAGAAACTGAAGCTCCACATTCTTTACCGAGATCATGCCTTTTGAAGCTAACGCCAGCAAGATGAATGTTCCTGCTTCAATCGGGTCATACATCAAAAAATGGTCAAACCCCCTTAACTGTTTCTTTCCTTTCACGACAATGGCGTGGTGCCCTGATAGCGAAACCTTCACGCCCATTTTCCTGAGCACTGAGATAAGCTCTTGCACCTGGTAGTCCAAATCTGCAACCTTAATATTCACCGGCTTTCCCAAAAGGCTCGCGAATAGCAGGATATTTTCGGTTGCGGTGACTGAAAACTCATTGAGGATGACCTGGTTCGCTTTTAAGGTGCCTGAAAACTCCATGTCAAACCCTTCGCCCTTGGGGTGGATCTGCACCCCGAGCTGGGAAAAAGCATCCAGATGCGTATCAATGGGCCTGGCCCCGATAACGCATCCTCCGGGCTGAGGAAGAGCCGCCTTTTTGAACCTGCCCAGCAAAGGGCCGAAAAACAGCACCGAGCCCCGAAGCTGTATCATCAAATTCTTGCTGATTTTTTTGGGGTCTGCGTTTTTCGTGTTAATCTTCACGGCTCGCTCCCCTATCCAATCAACTTTGGCTCCCATGCTCTGCAGAATTTCAATGGTGCGATGAACGTCCTCAATTAACGGAAGGTTGCGTATAACGCAGTCCTCTTTTGTGAGAAGTGTTGCCGCAAGCAGAGGGAACGCCGCGTTTTTCGCTCCGCGAGCATCTATCTCTCCTCTGAGTTTTTTTGATCCTTGAATGACAAATTGGTCCATAAAGCTCCTTTACTCTATCCTCAATCTCCTCTTTTTGCAATGCCAGCGAATATGGTGCAGAGAAGCACCAAAACTCCGCCCATGACAAACATCACAGGATAATCTACCTTTCCTATTAAAACGATTGCCAAAAGAAATCCCACTGACTGAGCCAAGGGAGAGAATATAGTGTCAACAGCTCCTGCTTCTTCAGGATGCGAAGATAAAGAATTGGTAATCTTGCCTGATCTCCCGGAGTTTGCCATGAAAGATCCGAAATCCTTCAGCAGCATAAGCACCAAAGCATTCACGAAACTCAAACCCTTCCCAAGGAGCCCGAAAAGTATGGATGTCAAAGAATACACGGTAAAGCCCTGGAGCATGCTCTTTGCGCTTGTCTGTTTTCCCAGTTTGGATATTCCATACAGAGAAAGAGGGGTAAACAGCGCCGCAGACAATGTCCCAAAAAGCAGTATCTGATTCTGAGTCCATCCGATATCTTTTAGGAATACAACAAAAAACGCATGATAAACTCCGCCCGTGACAAGGGCTATAAAAGAAACGGCAAGCAGAATTGAGGATCCTGACTGCCTGAGCGCATTGAGAAAAATACCGTAATGGGAAAAAATCTCCCTCACTTTCTCTGAGTCTTTCAAGGGATCAGTGAAGCTCCAAAGCCTTGCCAGCGTGAACAGAGCATTGAAAGCATAGATAAGAAAGCTTGCGAGGAAAACTCCCGTGAATCCGAATTTCCAAATGAGAAACGCTCCGAAAGCCGGCCCCAGAACATCAGTATAAAAAGGGGCTGAATAAAACCAGCCGAACGAGCGATCGGGTTTTTCCAAATGAAATCCCATGAGAATAGCCCTGGAAGACACAAAGAACAGAGATGCGGATATTCCAAGAAGAACCTGGAACGCATAAAAGATCAAAGACACGTCAAGAAACAGCATGCCCAAAGAATACGCTCCGTACCCTGAAATTCCAAGAACCATGAGCAAAGACGGATTTACCCTGTGATTGAAAAACCCTGCAATAGGAGCAAACAATGCTATAGGCAGATAAATAAGCAAGAATGCATACCCTACTTGCGGAGCAGACAATCCCTTTTGCAAAAGGAACAAAGGAAAATAAAAAGCAAAAAGCTTGTACCCAAGCATTAAAAGGAAATGGGAAACCGTCACGTCCCGGGTCACCCGTTCAATCTTCGGCAAAAAATTCATACATCAATTCTATCAAAACTGCGGAAAGAAAAAAGCGCC
>JACOVZ010000047.1 GCA_016177065.1 Candidatus Wildermuthbacteria bacterium
CAGTACGGCTGGCATATGTGCATACCCCAAAGGGCAGGATCTGTTTGTTGAGCCCTGCGGCTTCCAGCTTCAACATGTTCAAAGATTACAAAGATAGGGGAGAGCAGTTTAAAAAGAGGTTGGCGTATTATGGAAAGAGGAAAAAAATATCCTGATCTAGGGCTTCTTGGGATAAGCGCTTTCCTTGTCGGCTTTGGCATTCTTATCTTAGCAAGCGTTTCTTCTTCTTTCTCTCTTGAACGCACCGGCACCACATTTTACTTTCTCAATCATCAGCTCCTTTTCGGGCTGCTCCCTGGATTGGTTTTGGGATTTTTGGCATACAGTATTCCTTTGCGCCACTTAAAAAGACTGAGCCTGGTTTTTTTACTGCTCTCGGTCTTGCTTTTGATCCTGGTATTCCTTCCTTTCATGGGCGGAGAGATCAAGGGAGCTTACCGATGGATTTTTCTCGGCTCTTTCTCATTCCAGCCCTCTGAACTTTTAAAACTTACCTCAATACTCTACCTTGCCGCTTTGCTTGCGGCTAGATCGGAAAAGAAAAAAATGGTACAAACCCTTCTTCCTTTTGTGGTTATCCTTGGGGTTATAAGCATGCTTCTTATTCTCCAGCCCGACATAAGCACGCTGGGAATTATTGGATTGGTGGGGATTTTGCTGTATTTTTTGAGCGGCACGCCTCTTTGGCATCTTTTGCTCATGCTGGGAGGAGGAGTCGCTGCTCTTCTGCTCTTGATCCGCTTAGCTCCATACCGTCTAAGCAGGCTTGCCGTGTTTTTTGATCCCATGCTTGACCCTCTGGGCCA
Organism: Candidatus Wildermuthbacteria bacterium; assembly: GCA_016177065.1. Lineage (GTDB taxonomy): Bacteria > Patescibacteriota > Minisyncoccia > Minisyncoccales > UBA10102 > JACOVZ01. The sequence continues at coordinate 807 of JACOVZ010000047.1, forward strand.
AGGATACCAGATAAAGCAAGCTCTTATTGGCATTGGTTCAGGGGGGCTAACCGGAGTTGGGCTTGGTTTGTCATTCCAAAAGTTCGGGGTGCTTCCAGAACCTATTTCAGACTCCATATTCGCGGTATTTGCTGAAGAAACAGGATTTTTTGGAGCAGCATTCCTCATTCTCTTGTTTCTTTTGTTCGCATGGAGAAGCTTTGCGGTTGCAAAGAAAATAGAGGATACGTTCGCGAGATTGGCGCTTATGGGGATCACTCTGTGGATAGTGCTTCAGGCATTGGTGAATATGGGATCTATGACTGGGATACTTCCTTTGGCCGGCATTCCCTTGCCTTTCATTAGCTACGGAGGCTCGGCCTTAGTCGTAGAGTTGATAGGACTCGGAATATTGCTTAACATATCTAAACAGTCTTCTTGACAAATCAATAATTATCTTATATCCTGCGACCACATCCTAGAGACGGGAGGAATAGGGAGATGACAGAACGTTTGATGGACCACAAGGTCTTCGCGAAGTCCGCGGTCAGGATATGTCTACCTTCGATAGAAGCACTCCTCAAAAACTTCGGGACCAGACAAACCATCCACATTGTGGTGATGGACCCAACGAAGCACCCCTGGGATAGCACCTTCAAAGACGCGATTGTCTACGAACACACGGTGGGAGAGCGCAAGGATTGGCAGCGCGATTACCAAGCCATCGCCCGCGGCAAAGCAAAGCAGGCGTGGCAACAGGGTCAACCCAACATCCTGAGCCGGATGCTTGGGGCTGCAACTCTGGAAGCAGGAGACACGGTGTACTGGGGCAGCTTTGTCTGGTACGGGGTGGTGGTCGCAGCCAGCGGGATTCAACCATGGTTCGACATGCTGGTGAGCAGCTGGATTGCGCTCACCATGCAACAGGTTGCCCAGGACGAGATCCACAAATTCCAGGCCAAAGAGCCAGACACCGACTTCTTGCCCTGACCCGAGTAAAACCCATTTGTTCCAAACTGGGATTCCAGTGCGGAACGAGTGGGTACTTTTTTTATCTCAAAAACCACGGTATGATACGGAAACGACTATGAAAATACTTTTTACCGGAGGAGGAACAGGGGGGCATATTGTGCCGCTTATTGCGGTAATGAGAGAGTTGCAAAGATTGCAATCTGCGGCTTCACTCCAGATGCTTTATATGGGCCCGAAAGACGAGTTTGGCGACATGCTCCTTTCACAAGAAGGGATTCAAATACTTCATACTTTGGCGGGAAAGATACGTAGATACGGCGGAGTAAAAGCCATGCTACAAACCTTTGTTGATGTGTTTTTTAAACTGCCTCTTGGATTTTTGCAGGCGTTTTGGAAGCTGTTTTTTCTGGCTCCAGACCTGGTCATGAGCAAAGGAGGGTATGGCTCGCTTCCAGCAACATTCGCAAGCTGGCTGCTTGGCATTCCTATATTCCTCCACGAGTCAGATAGCGTGCCAGGGCTCGCAAACCGCGTTGCCGCAAAACTTTCCGTTGGCATTTTTACCTCGTTCCCTCACACAGAGCGCTTTCCCAAGCAAAAAACGCTTCTCATGGGAAATCCGGTGCGCAAGGAAATCCTTGAAGGTTCAAAAGAAGACGCAAAGCACTTTTTCCAACTTCAAGGTGGAAAGCCCCTTGTGTTTATCATGGGAGGCTCGCAAGGAGCCCAACGCATCAATGAAATGCTTCTCATCATTTTGCAGGATGCTCTGAATACTGTGGAAATCATTCATCAAACAGGAGAAAAGAATTATGAGGATATGAAAAAAGAGACAGAAGCAGTGTTGAGTAAAGAAAATCGCGCCTGGTACCACCCCGTTACATTTTTGAAAGAAACAGAACTGCGCGACGCGTACGCTGTTGCTGATCTAATAATCGCGAGAGCTGGGTCTGGAAGCATATTCGAGATTGCTGCAATTGGGAAACCCGCGATACTTATTCCGCTTCCTGAATCCGCGCAAAACCACCAAGTGAAGAATGCGTATGAATACGCGAAAACTGGTGCAGCAATAGTTTTGGAAGAAGCAAATCTTACTCCGCATTTCTTTTTAGAAAAACTCAAAGACTTGCTGCAGAATTCCCAGGAACTGGAAAAGATGTCTCTTGCATCAAAAACCTTCGCAAAACCCGACTCCGCACGAACCATCGCTCGGTACCTCCTGGAGTACCTTGCAAAGTAGGGGAGTATTTGCTAAAACACCTCCAGTAGGAGAAAGATACATGGGCTGGTGTATTGAAG
>JACOVZ010000048.1 GCA_016177065.1 Candidatus Wildermuthbacteria bacterium
CTCTTCAAGATAGACCCGTTCTAGAACAGGAGGACTATGGAAACATCAAAACACATTCCCACAATTGACACCCTGGAAGCGCTCAATGAGCTCATGACCTCGCTTCTCAAAGAGCATGGAATTGCTGGCCGTTGGGAAACATTCGGTACGGTCAACGAGGGCAAAATGCTTCCTGGGATGGAAAGCAGTTCCGGCAGCATCCTCACCGAGGATGGCCGAGTGTTTACCTACTGGACTGGCTGGGACGAGCAAAAAACCGCCCCAGACGGAACCAAGGGATGGTACGATCTTGGGGAGAAGTCGTTCTGGACCGATGAAGGTGGGAAGCGACACTCCTACTTTGAGGAAATTCCTCAGGGAGATTCTCGCTACCCCAAGCCAGACGACAGTTCGTTCCTCGCAGCCAAGAAGAAACTCGGCTTAGCATAAAGTTCGCCACCCGGCGAACGCAGTAAGGCCAGTGCACCCGCACTGGCCTCTTTTCTTTTTGAAGGAAATATGGGATAGAGTATTTATGAATCTTATAGAGCAGTTGTTTAGGATCTTTCCCTTTCTGATTTTGTCTTTCGGAGGGGCATTTCCTAACCCACAGCCAGCAATTGATCAGCTTCCCCTTTCTTCTGGACCTCCGGGTACCGTAGTTTTGATTTCCGGGACAAATTTTGATCTAGCACAAAATATCATTCATTTTGGTTTAATTTCTATTACAAATCCCTTTTTTACAGATGAGGATACCATTTCTTTTAGAGTGCCAGATGTATCGCCAGGAGAATACGCAGTATCCGTAGAAAATGCAAATGGAAAAAGCAATAGTGTCCCTTTTATTGTCACCGACAAGAAAGCTCCCCCCTTTACCCTTCTTTCACCGAACGGAGGCGAGGTTTGGGAAATAGGGGAAACATATGAAATTCGTTGGGAGGGAGCACGTTACGCTCCAACCGAGAAGGTCTATATTTTCTTAGAGGATAAGCGTTATTCCTATAGTGAATTAGGTGCTGGTGGACTACAGATCGCGGCAAATCTTCCAAACACGGGATCTTTTTTCTTTACCGTTCCCCCCTCCTTCGGGTATTTATCGAGAGGAAAGTTGAGTGGAGAGAAGGTCTACAATCTTTCTATCAGTTTAATAGTTGGCGAAGAACTTCTTATAGACACAAGTGATGATTTTTTTACTATTAAATCTTCATCTCTTCAACTTCCTTTCACCTTGGTTTATCCGAATGGCGGAGAACAATTATATATTGGAAAAACCTACACAATCCGATGGAGTGGGTTTCAATACTCATCAAACGAGAAGGTAAAAATTTCATTGCACGATAACGCAAGGATGACTCGCGAGGCGGAAACACTAGTCCCTCTCATTATTGCAGAACAAACACCAAACACGGGGAGCTATACATTTACCGTTCCTTCAGTATTGGGAACTGCCCAGAGAAAACTTGGAGGGGAGGGCTACACCATGGAAATTTCACTTGCTGATCAAGGCAAAGCAGTATTCGACGTAAGCGATACTTATTTTAGTATCTTGCCCTCTCTATATCATCCTATCACTGTGTTGTCTCCGAGGGGCGGTGAAGAATGGAAAGCGGGTTCCACGTATCGGCTGGAATGGGTAACATCAAAGAATATAGAAAATCTTAGGTTCGTCCCTAACGTTTCTGAAAGTGATGAGAGGAGCAATAAAAGTACGAACGGAGTCGAAGATGAAGAAGAAATACAAGAACTGGTAAAAGAGATACGTAGAGTAGTGTCTATTTTACAAGCCGTTCCCTCGCTTAAACAAGGACGCTATTGGACTGACCGTCTCTTTTTTGGAAATATTGCTTGGGATATACCTCCTTCTATGCCGCCAGGAAAATATAAATTTAGGATTTCTATTTGTCCTGTCTTAAAATCATACATAGAGTGTGAGTCTGAAATAGATGCTGATAACGACGGTGAGGATGAAAGCGATGAATATTTTTCCATTCTTCCTCCGGATCCAGAAGTTTTTCCAAACACAACGCCTTATATCAGGGATGTTTCTGTAACTTCAGAGGGATCCGAGATAAACATTACCATGACGGGATCTGGGTTTACTCCTAGCGACAATGTAATTTTTAAAGGTGATTGGCCAATCGCCAAAGCCGATTCTTCAGATGGCCGTACCCTTATACTTTACCTTCCCAAAGACGGTGGTTCCCTTTACGGACTTTCAGTAAGAAATCGTAATGGGATTAGTAATATTATTAAGTAAATACTAGTACACACTGGCCTTTTTCTAAGTCAAGTTATTATCTCGCATTTTGCAATCCTTGCAGTATTTCGCTGGATCTTACTCTCACTAACTGTGATAAAGAAAGATTCTTTTGACGTTTCATAAAGGAACTGACAAGGAGATACCCGAGACGGTATCCAATCCATCGCGGGAGTTTTTTTGTACCGAAGAACCATTCATTATGGTCATAATCTTTCTTATACATACTCTTTCGCGCCTGAAGCCAATACTCTCTCTCGTTTTTGATTGATTCAATCCAAAGCACTTTCTTTCGGAATACTTTCTTTTCAATATATGAAGCGATCCCTTCTGTTATAAGAGATTCGCTCAGCGTTGCGTATAATTTCTTATGAACGCTCGCTCGCACCATGTGCGAGAATTCATGATAAATCGCAGAGGAAAGTTCTTTTTGAATCACTCTTTTAATATCGCGCCTGGAGAAATCAATATTCACTACAATATCACCCTGTATTGTCGCATGCGCCCCTATTCCTACTTCGGGAGTAACAAAATAAGGGGTTGAGGAAAAAATTACTGTTTCAACAGGTTTGCGATACGCAAAAAGCTTGCTGGCTTCGATAAGTACCCGTTCTGCTATTTTAGCAACCTGAACCCTATACTTCCCTGGTATCTTTACCAAGTGAAGCGTTCCTCCCTTGCATTGTTTTGATATGTTAGGCATAAAGATTTTCGCCCCAGTAATCTCTTTTCTATAAGATATATTGTATGCTAATGTACTCTAAAAGATAGTATTAAGTAAAAAATAAGGGCATGGAAGTACGAAAAATACAATTATCTGATGCAGAAGAACTGCTTCATTTCTTTCAAGAACTTGTAAAAAAAGACCGGGAAAGAGTAGAGCGACCTCAAGATGCACGGCATACAACCCTAAAGAAAGAACGACAGTGGATTCAAGAAAGAATTCATAAGGCAAACAAACGAGAAATGTTTGCTTTTATTGGACGGGTAGATAAAAAAGTTGTAGCAGAAGGCGAAATAGAAAGAACGCCGCGCTGGATTGAAAAACATATAGCTGAAATACGCATGGGAATACTTCCTGATTGTGAATCGATTACCCCGCTTCTCATTGAAAGACTGCTCGCAACAGCAAAGAAAAACAAAATAGAGATTCTTGTCTACTTTCATTTAAAGACTCAGAGGAAAGGAATTAAGGCCATGAAAAAAGCTGGTTTTTCAGATGCTGGAAGAATAAAAAGGTACTACAAGCGCGGCAAAAAATACATTGATAGACTTTATCTGACGAAGGACTTGAAGCACTAATCTATGTGAATAACTTAACTAAGTGTGAATAACTTAACTAAGTTAAGTTACAACTAAAAACGAGGCTATTGACAAGCACCATTAATCTTGCTGTATTAGAGGCACAGCAATCTTGCTGAGTAAGATATACGGCACTTTAAAAATTAAACAAAATCAAGCGCGAATAAGCGCAGAAGGAGAAATACTTGAAAGAGAAAAAATGGCTTCTGGGATTCCTGATCTTTTTAATCGTCATTGCGGGTTTTCTAGCCATTCTGAACAACAGGGAAAGCGCATACGCCCAGCAGGCGCCTGCTGCAGAGGTCACTCTCGAAATAGCCTCTGCAAAATCCGTTCCCTTGGGCTGGGCAATCACCATTAGCCTGGCTCAAGCAAGATTCAAGCTTACAAACCAGGAAGCCGCGGAGAAAGGAATTCTCTCTATTGAGTTTTCCAATGACGCAGAGATTCTGTACGCAAACACTAACTGCGAAAATGCAGTCATTGAGAAAGAATCCAGGTCAATCTCTGTAACGAAGAACAACTGGAAAGGAGACGACGCATGCATCACGGGAGCAGTGGTGAGGCCAAGCCAAAGCGGGCCCTTCACCATTACCGCGCGATTTGAATTCTCTTGGCAAGGAGTGCAGGGCAAGGCAGCGCCGGTTTCTAAAACCTTTGACGTATACAATCCCTTAGAAACCCCAACGCCAACTCCAACCTTCACGCCTGTCCCAACTCCAACGCCAGTAGACCTGCCGCCCGTGATCAATGAACCGTGGGAAGGCCAAACCTTCCAAGTCCGCAGAGGGCAAACAATCGGTCTGCAGATCAAGGCGCAAGACCCCGAAGGAAAAGGCGTGGCTTACTCCCTCAGTCAACACCCCAATGGCATGGAGATAAGCGGAGCAGGGCTTGTGATATGGGAAGTTCCAGATACCGGAGCCTTTACTGAAGGCCAAAGAGTCAAGATTGTTATTGAGGTATCAGACAACACATTCCAGCCCTGGCAAGGGAAAACAGCAAGCCGCACATTCTTCATAGAGATTGGTGCGGCTCCCCTGCCAACCCCTACATTCACGCCAACTCCAGAGCCAGCGCCAAAACCAGCTCCTCCAACGCCAGTGCCTCCCACTCCAGTGCCAGACAAAGAGCCAACGCTTGACTTTCCTCCAGAGGGCTGGTCGGCGAGAATAGAGGTTGGCAAACCGTGGAGCATTGTTGCAAAAGGGTCGGACCCAGAACACCAGCCTGTGTACTTCAGCCTTATGCAGAATAAGCTGAATCCCTTTCCCCCCAGGATAGGGATCAACCCTCAAACAGGCGAATTCTTCTGGGAACTCACTGGAACCCCAAGCAGCAGCTGGGATATGCGAGTCTGCGTAAGCGACAGGCCCGAGGGATATGCGGAATCAGGCGGCAGAGGCCAGTGCAACATCATTACGCTCCACGTAACCAATCCCAGCCCGGGCGGAGCGCTCCCTGAAGAAAACTCTGATAACAACGCCCCAGTTGATCTTCGGGAGATTGAGGAGCTTATACAGCAAATCAAAGAAGAAGCGGCAAAATTAACTATCTCTACTCCTCAAGCCGGAACGCATGCCGACATTTTCTCAGACTACGTCTATCCCTACTGGAAGATTGACGACACTTTTACATTCAAGGAACCCCTGCAGAAAGGGATGTATCACCAAGACGTGGTCAACCTGCAAATCGTACTCAACGCAGGTCCGGATACCTTAGTCTCAAACGAAGGGGATGGATCTCCCGGCAAAGAAACCAATTTCTTCGGCCCAAAAACCTTTGACGCAGTGTGCAGGTTCCAGGAGAAATACGCAAAGGAAATCCTCAAGTCCTGGGGTCTTGCCGAGTGCAACGGGTTTGTGGGCCTTGAAACCAGAGAAAAGCTCAACGAGCTCCTGGGAGAGGAGAAAGCGAAAAGGGACGAGACGAACAGGCCGAATTCTCAAAAAAGTACCCTCTTTCAGATCTCTCCTCCTATCGTAAGTATCGGAGACCTTAACAGTGGCATGGTGGGGGTGGTAGACTTCTATGGCAAAACCAGCGTCGATGCCTTTAAGACCGTTCCTGAGACCATACATTGGGAGTCGTACGCCTACTACACCGCCGTGCATCCTGAGTTCGCGAATAGTCCTTTTGCCAAGATAGTCCAGTTTGCTACGGGACTCTCGCCTCAGGGAGACATTAGCTCGCAAGACTTGTTTCTTAATGCTGCCCTGCTCCCAGTATCAGATTTGAAGGTTGTCGGCAGGGCTGGTATTACCCTTTTTAGGGGTAGCGGATCATGGATCATTAGAGTCGGGGAAAAACCCGCCATACGCATCCAAGGAGAAGCGGCTGATATCGTAGCAAAGAAATATGCGAGAACGCTCCTCAAGATCGCGAATATGGATATCGCTACGCTTAGAAGGGTGATTAAAAACCCCGGAGACCTGCTCCGCCTCGCCAAGTACATTGACGAGCAAGGCAAGGCAGGGCTAGACTTGATAGAGAAGGCAGGGAAGCAGATCGGGGTGAAGACGGAGAGGTTCCCCGATGCCATTAACCACTTCACCGACGTGGCAAAGGGCGGGAGGGGACACGGCGCAGATACCGGGATTCCGTTGCTTGGCAGGCCGTTCCGCGACGTAGATGAATACGTGGAGTGGGCTCGAGAAGTGGTGAAGAACCCCAGCTCCAAGAGGGTGCTGTACTACCATCAGAGCAAATTGGACGACCCAACGCTGGGCTACCTGCTTGAAAAGGGAGGCAAGGTGTTTCTTGTAGCTGTTGACGACGCTGGGAACATCAAAACCTTCCACTACCTAAAAGAAGGATGGGGCTACGTGCAAGAAGGGTTTGTCTGGAACAAGCTCTTCAAGATAGACCCGTTCTAGAACAGGAGGACTATGGAAACATCAAAACACATTCCCACAATTGACACCCTGGAAGCGCTCAATGAGCTCATGACCTCGCTTCTCAAAGAGCATGGAATTGCTGGCCGTTGGGAAACA
>JACOVZ010000049.1 GCA_016177065.1 Candidatus Wildermuthbacteria bacterium
GCGGAAAGAATCTGCGCGAAATCCGCCTCCCTTCCGATTCTAACCAACATTCTTCTGACAGCGGAAAAAAACAAACTTGAAATAAGCGCCACGGATCTTGAGGTGGGGGTTAAATACAGCATTCTTGCGAAAAACGAAAAAGAAGGCTCTTTGGCAGTAGCTCCCAAAGCGCTCTCGCAATTCGTGGGGCTTATCCCAGAACCCCAGGTCCTGCTTTTGGTAAAGGAAGACCAACTTGAAATACAGTCGCGGGAATTCAAGGCGGACTTCAAGGGCTTAAACCCAGAAGAGTTTCCGATCATCCCGTCTTTAAAGGGCGGCGAAGAGTCTGTTGAGGTTGAGACTGCCTCTTTGTGCCAAGGGCTTGCTTCTGTAGCGGGGTTTACAGGCCAGACTCAGGCGCGGCCTGAAATCTCAGGAGTTTTATTTTCGTTTCAGAAGAAGATCCTGAAGCTTGCAAGCACAGATAGCTTTCGGCTGGCTGAAAAAACCCTGCATTTAAAAAAAGAAACTGGGGCTGAAAAAAGCTTCATTCTTCCCCAGAAAGCAGCCAGGGAGCTTGTATCCATTCTCGGAGATCGTTCCGGGCGCACAGCAATTTTCTTTTCCCCTTCGCAGGCGATCTTTGATTATTCTTCAGAGGGCCAGCCCCAGGAGCCTGCCATTCGGCTCGTGTCCCGCCTTATTGAAGGGGAATATCCTCCGTATCAGGATGTTATTCCCGCCAAGCACACAACGACAGCGCTTGTGAACAGAGAGGAACTGCTCAATCACATTCGGGCAGCCAGTCTGTTCTCGGGGCGCATGAGCGACGTGAGGGTGACGGTTAACCCCGCGCAAAAGCAAGTTGAGCTGGGGGCAAAAAGCGCGGATATTGGAGAAAACACTTCCCGCATTCAGGGGGCGGTGGCAGGAGCAAAGGTTTCCGCGGCGTTTAACTGGAGATTCTTGGGAGAGGGGATTTCTCAGATGAAAAGCAAAGACATTGAGTTGCTGTTTTCGGGAGAAGAAGGGCCTGCCTTGCTGAGACCCTCTCAAAAGGAAGATGAGGGATTTTTATACGTCGTGATGCCGATTAAAGCTTAAAGGCCCCGTCAAGGAATTGGCGCCAAATAGGGCCTGCCACCACGATGCCAGGTTCCTTGCTCATGGAGGAGTTGTCGCTGTTGCCCACCCACACGCCGGCCGCAATATCTTTGGTGTATCCCATAACCCAGCCGTCCCTGAAGTCCTGCGTCGTGCCTGTTTTGACTGATACCGTGCGGTCTGGGAAATACAGGATGGAACGCGATCCGAAGATAGGGGTTCGTGCGCTGTTGTCTGAGAGAATGTCTCCGATAAGGCTTGCCGATCCCTCGGGGAGAATGCGTATGGGCGTATTTTTTGTTTCTTTGATTACTTCTCCCTGCTTGTTTTCAATTCTCAGTATGGGCAAGGAGGGGATTCGCATGCCCTGGGCCGCAAAAACTCCATAAGCAGATACCAAATCAAGAAGCCTCACCTCTCCTCCTCCGAGAACAAGAGAGGGGCCGTAGTTTGAGGGGTCTGCCTGAATGGTGCCAAGCCCCATATCCCGCGCAATGTCAATACTGTCTTTGATCCCGGCAAGGTTGAGAAGAACTTTAATGGAGGGGATGTTCAGAGATTGCGCCAGCGCCTCTCGCAAAGTCACCTCGCCACGGAATTTTCCGTCGTAGTTCTGGGGGATGTACTCCTTGTCCCCCCAAACGCCAAAATTCGTTAATTCATCCACCACCTTGGTTTTGTCGTCGTATCCTTTCATGAACGCAGTCACATAGGCAAAGGGCTTAAAAGCGGATCCCGGCTGTCTTCCCGGTATTCTGGTTGCCACGTTTACTTTCGGATCAAACAAGCAGTTGGGGGGAACGCACCCTGCGGGGAAAGACTCTTTGGCAAACCAGTTTTTAGATCCAACCATTGCGAGTATTTCTCCTGTGTTAGGGTCTAATGCCACAAGCGCCGCATTGTAGGCATGGTAAGCCTCGTTTGTTTTAGCGTGGTCTGCAACGGATTTTTCAGCAAGCTCCTGAAGATCCCAATCAAGGCTCGTGATCACGGAAAGCCCGTTTTCTCTCAAGAAATCTTCCCCGTATTCCTGCACGAGAAGATCTGTTACATACAGAGCAAAATGCGGAGCCTTGATCCCGGGGGAGGGGTCCGCGAAAACAAGCTCTTCATTCTTTGCGCTCTCTGCGGATTCCTTGGAAAGAAAACCAAGGCTCTCCATTCTTGCGAGCACATAGTTCTTGCGCGAGAAAAGCTCTTCTTTATGCGCTCCGTACGGAGAATAGTAGCTTGGAGCCTGAATCATGGCTGCCAAGAGCGCGGCCTCAGCCACCGTAAGGTCCTTGGGAGTCTTGTTGAAATACGTCTTGCTCGCAGCCGCCACCCCGTAGGCGTTAGATCCAAAGGGGATTTGGTTGAGATAAAACTCAAGGATCTGTTCTTTTGAGTACCTCCGCTCAAGCTCAAGCGTAAGCACGATCTCCTGGATCTTCCGCTCCACCGTCTTTTTTCTGGTAAGCAGAGAAGAGCGCACAAACTGCTGGGAAATAGTGGACCCGCCCACAAATTGCGAGGGATCTCTCAGCCTGAGATTTTTCAGCATGGATCTTGCGATTCCTTTCCAGTCAAGGCCGAAGTGATGGTAGAAATTCGCGTCTTCTGTCGCGATAATTGCTTGAGGGAGGAATCCTGGAACTTGGTTTAAGGGCACGACCTCTCTTTTCACTTCTCCATAGATCTCATAAAGCAAAACGGTGCCGGTGCGATCATAGATTCTTGTAGGCTGGGAAAGCTGGAGCTCTGTAAATTTTTCAGGCCTTGGCAGGTCTTTTGCGTAGTATACAAAAATACCGAGCCCCAGAATGAATAATCCCGCAGAGCACAAAAGAAAAAGGCGCAAAACCCCGCCTCTTTTGAGAGAAAAGAAATCAGTTTTCTGTGAGCGCCTCGGATGCCGCATGATTTTTGAAGAATATCATTTTTTTCTGTTCTCTGCAACGGGTTTTGCTTTGTTGCTTCAAAAATGATACATTTTTGTTATGAACATAAACAGTAAGATTGAGGAAGTTCTCACGAGAGGAGTGGAGCATATCTACCCTAGTCGCAAAGAGCTTGAGAATGCTTTGGTTTCCGGTAAAAAATTGAGAATTTATTATGGCATTGACCCTACGGGGAAGCTTCATGTGGGGCACGTTGTAGGCCTGAGAAAGATGCGCCAGCTGCAGGATTTGGGGCACGAGATCATTATTCTCATAGGGGATTTTACCGCAACAATAGGAGACCCAACCGGCAAGGGAACGGCGAGAAAGCCATTGTCTCGCAAGCAGGTTCTGGCGAATGCAAAAGATTACAAAAAACAGATTGGTAAGATTGTGGATCTAAAAAAGTCAAACGTCAGATTTCTTCATAATGAAAAGTGGAGCGGCAAGCTGAAGCCCGAGGATCTGCTAGGGCTGGCCTCTCAGTTCACTGTTGCGGGATTGTTGGAAAGGGATATGTTCCAAGAAAGGATAAAAGCTGGCAAGGAAATATATGTCCACGAGTTTTTGTACCCGATATTTCAGGCTTATGACAGCGCAACAATGAATGTTGATTTAGAGGTGGGCGGGAACGACCAAATCTTTAATATGTTAGCCGGCAGAACGTTATTGAAAAAGTTGAGGGATAAGGAGAAATTTGTTTTGGCCCTAAAGCTCTTGACCGACCCGTCTGGCAAAAAAATGGGGAAAAGCGAGGGCAACATGGTAAATCTCGATGAAAATCCCAACAGCATGTTTGGGAAAGTCATGAGCTGGCCCGATGAGCTTATTGCAATTGGTTTTGAGCTTTTGACTGATATTTCTTTGAGATCTGTTGAGCTGATGAAGGAACGATTTGGGCGAACCATTCAGGGAGACATGTTGGAATTTGAACCAATTGCAGAAGAGCTTCGCGTGAACCTAGACGCAAGGACGCTTAACAGAGACCTTAAACAAAAGTTAGCTTTTGAAATAGTAAAGCAGTGCCATGGAGAAAAAATTGCCAAAGCGGCAGAAGAAGAATTTGTTAAGGTGTTTCGTGAAAAAAAGCAACCAGAAGCAATCTTGGAAGTTCATCTTGGAATAAAAGAGATGTCGCTCCTTGAGCTGCTTGTTTCTGTGAAATTTGCGGAGTCAAAATCTGATGCACGTAGACTTGTTGAGCAGGGTGGGGTAAAAATTGACGATATTCTCCAAACCGATCCAAACCAAGCAGTTTCTCTTAAGGAGGGCATGGTAATTCAAGCCGGGCCCCACCGATTCATCCGAATTGCTTAAAATATCTTTGAGAGGGCGGTTGCGTTGAAGGCGTATGCGATAGCCATGGCGAGAGCGTCTGCCGCATCATCTGGTTTTGGCAAGTCTTTGAGCTTGAGAACTCTTTGCACCATGCGTTGCACTTGTTTTTTGTCTGCCCTGCCGTAGCCTGTTATGGCCATCTTTGCCTGGAGGGGAGTGATCTCAAACACGGGAAGCTTTTTCTTTGCTATGGCAAGCAAGATAACGCCCCTGGCTTCTGAGACAGGCATCACGCTTTTCAGGTTCTTAAAAAAATAGAGACGTTCCACGACCATAATATCCGGCTTGTGTTTTTTCAGAACTTTGAGCAAGTCTTCTTCTAAAGAAAGAAGCCTTTCCTCGGGCTTCTTGAGCTTGGAGGTTTCAATGCATCCGTATTCAATGCACGCAACAGAAGAGCCGATTTTCCGGATAACCCCATACCCTGTTCTGGCGGTTCCAGGATCAATTCCAAGAATTACCATTTCCTATTTGATATTTGAGTAAACATCCTGCACGGCGTCGTTTTCATCCAGTTCCGCGAAGAGCTTTTCCAGGGTTTCTTGCGTGTTCTGCGTAATTACAGCTGGTTCTTTCGCAACCCATTCCAGTCCTGCAGATTCTACCTTGACTCCCTTTTCTTCCAGTTTCTTTTTCACCAGATCAAGCTCAGCCGGGGCCGTGTATATTTCAAGAACGTTTTCCTCCGGCCATGCCGTATCCTGAGCCCCGGCTTCAATGCTTAAAAGTTCAAGCTCGTCTTTTGTTTTTTCTCCAGTAGTTGCTTTCATAACTCCTTTGCGCTCAAAGAGCCACTGCACAGCTCCTCCTTCCACCATTTTGCCTTGGTATTTTGCGAGAATCTGTTTGATCTCTCCAAGGGTTCTGTTTTTGTTGTCTGTAATCCCTTGGATAAGAATTGCAACGCCGCCCGGGCCATAGGCTTCCAAAAGCATTTCTTCAAGAGCCGCTCCTCCTTCTTCTGCCCCAAGCCCCTTTTTAACGGCCCGTTCCACGTTATTTGAAGGCATATTAAAAGAGTGGGCCTTTTCAATGACCGTTCTGAGCCTTGGGTTTGCCGCAGGATCCCCGCCCCCTTCTTTTGCGGCAACGGTTATCTCCCTGGCAATTTTTGAAAACATATTCCCCCGCTGCGCGTCTGCGAGCCCCTTTTTATGCTTTATGGTCGCGAAGTGACTGTGTCCGGACATAGAGCTTGATTATAGTAAGTTATGCTTTTCTTTTGAAATCCCCAAGTGCTCGTATGCTTTTTTGGTTGCGGTTCTTCCCTTGGGAGTACGTTCAATGAATCCAAGCTGCAAGAGGTAGGGCTCATAAATATCCAGCACTGTATCTTCTTCTTCAGAGGTTGCGGCAGACAAGGCCTCAATTCCTACCGGGCCGCCTGAGAACTTAAGAATAATCGCTTCCAGGATCTTGCGGTCGTCTGGTTCAAGGCCAAGATCGTCAACATTGAGGAACTTGAGAGCTTGAAGCGCGGTTTCTTTCGTGATCGTTCCGGTGCCTTGAACGCTTGCAAAATCGCGCACCCGCTTAAGAATTCTGTTTGCTACGCGCGGAGTGAATCTGGACCTCTCAGCGATTATTCCTACGGCTTCTTCATGAATCGGGACTTGGAGGATTTTTGCAGACCTTCTTACAATATCCTCCATGTTTTTCTTCTCATAAAACCCAAGCTGGAAGGTTGCGCCAAACCTGTTCCTGAGAGGAGCAGGGAGAAGCCCCATTTTTGTTGTTGCTCCTATCAGAGTAAAGCGGGGGAGCTTGAGCTCCATGGTTCTTGCCATAGGGCCTTTGCCTAAAATCAGGTGCAGGGCAAAATCTTCCATTGCAGAATACAGCATTTCCATCACAGATTTGTTTGCGCGATGGATCTCGTCTATGAACAAAACTTCGCCCTCTGCAAGGTTGCTCAAAAGAGAAGCTACGTCCCCCGGCCTTTCAAGAGCAGGCCCTGCGGATTTTTTTATTCCAACCCCCATGGTATTCGCAACCACGTTTGCCAGGGAAGTTTTCCCGAGCCCTGAATTCCCATAAAACAGCAGGTGCTCTAAAGCCTCTTTTCTCTTCTTTGCGGCCTCCATGATTACAGAAAGCGTGCTTTTCACCCGTTCCTGGCCTATAAAATCATCCCAGACAGCTGGCCTGAGTGTTTTTTCCAAAACCTCCATATCTTTATCTTCCAAGGGGGGAGTATTGACAATCATTTCATTGTGTAGTATAGTAAATTGTCAGACAAGGAGCGAAGCCTCTTTAGGCTGGGGACTCTTGGGACTGTTTTTTGGCGGGTAGCACGGGTTGTGCTGAGCTATTCCCCGGGGCAATCCTTAATTTGCGTTTCCTTAACCAAATTCGGTCCCCAGCCTAAGGAAGCTTACCTACTCTTCCGCAACTCTTTCCACTTCTTCCAATGTGGTTATTCCTTTTAATACTTTCAGGATTCCATCTTGTCGCATTGGCACCATTCCTTTCTTGACCGCAAATGCTTTCAGAGAGGAGCTGGAGTCTGAAGAAAGGATAAACTCTTCCATTTGATCATCTACGGCAATTGCTTCAAATATCCCTATTCTTCCCTTGTATCCGGTGCCGCTGCATTCCTTGCATCCCTGAGCCCTTGGTATCATGAGAGATTTTTCTTTTGGGAGTTTCAAGGCATTGAGAGCTTCGCCAATTGCGCCGAGCTCTTTTTCGTTTGGCTTCTGGAATTTTGCGCAAGCTTCGCAGACCTTGCGCACAAGGCGCTGGGCGATTATGAGTTCAAGAGCCGAAGCGATGGTAGAGGCTTTTGATCCTAAAGCCAGAAGGCGCGCCACGGTTCCTGAAGCGTCATTGGCGTGCAGAGTGGAGAATACGAGGTGTCCGGTAAGAGCGGCCTGCAGAGCTATTTCCGCGGTTTCTCCGTCTCTAACTTCTCCTACGAGAATAATGTCGGGGTCTTGCCTTACAATTGCTCTGAGGCCCGAGGCAAAGTCGTAGCCTTTTGCGGGATTCACCTGCGTCTGATTTACGCCCTGGATGTGGTATTCAATGGGGTCTTCAATGGTGACAATTTTAGCTTCCGGATTTTTCACTTCCTGCAAAAATGCATATAGCGTGGAGGTTTTTACGGATCCCGTGGGGCCGGTAACAATAATCATTCCGTTTGGCTTTTTGATTTCTTTGGCGAATAATTCCAAGAGATCTTTCCTCAGCCCAAGCTCCTTGAGCGAAACCAGGCTTTGGGGGTTCAGGATTCTCAAAACCAGGGATTCCCCATATTCAGAAGGAAGCGTTGCGGCTCTCACCTCAATAGGCTCTTTAGACTCAATGAGGAAGGAGAACCTTCCGTCCTGGGGGCGGTCCGCAACGTTGAGTTTGATTCCGGAAACAAGCTTGATTCTGGATAGCAGAGAAGCATACCATTCCGCAGAGATCTCCAAGACATCCTGCAGAAGGCCGTCAATCCTAAAGCGGATCTTAATCTTATCTTTTTCAGCTTCCGCATGGAGGTCGGAGGCTTGGAAGATAACGGCCCCTGCCAGCAAAAGCGAGAGAAACGAACTCACGTCTCGGCCCTTTTCTTTTTCAAGGAATGCTTGCACGTCTTTTGTGCTTTTCAGCGCTTTTTCCGCATTGTTTTCTTCCTGAAGAGAAAAGCGGATTTCTCCCGTGATTTTCTCTCTTTCTTCAGAGGGGTTCATGGTTGAAGCAAGGAAACTACTTTCTCTTTTGCGAGGCGCATATTGTTGTGGGGGAAATCAAACAAGGCCCATGATCCCTTTTCTTTTGCCCCCAGATTCAGGGAGAATTTCTTGCGCAGTTCTGCTTTGCCGGTCCGCAAAATTCCCTGCACCCTGTTTTTCGGGGAAGATTCAAGCAGGCAGAGAAAGGAAACCTCGGGCTTTGCCCAGGAGATAAGGCTTTGGAATACAGAGCGAATGTCTTTTGTGTTGGTCTGCGTGTCGCGGAAGTCCCTTTTTTCAAGAGAAGCAAGGCACAGCTGATGTTCTCTGGAGAAGATTATGGAATGCAGGGTTCTCAAGAGAAGTTTCTCGGAGGGGATTTGGAAGGGCGAGAGAAGAGACAGAGAAATTTCCAGAGCTTTTCCTGAATTCCAGAAGCGGAAATGGGGGTTTGTCGTGATCTCTTGATTGTGCAAAGCCTCCTTCTCTCCTACAATAATGGTGAGATCCGGATCAGGGCTTGGTTCCAGCTGAACGTGTTCCGGGTTCAGCTGGCCCTGGCTGAGAGAAAAGGAAAACCTGAGGTCCTGCTCGCTTTTTTCATAGGAAACATGAGAAATGCAGGAAGCCATTCCTTTTAAAGAAATGGCTGCGCTCTGCAGGGGAAATGATGATTTGTCCATCCACTCTGCAGAGGGCAGAGAGAAAAAGCCCTCTTTGAACCTCATGGATTTTCCAAGATTAGAGAGCGCATGAAAAATCGCAAGAGCTTCTCCAAGATCACCAGAATCAGCTCCGGATCCCGGAGCTATCTCAATAACCTGCGATTTTTGGATGAGTTCCAAGGGAGACATGTAAGTTATTTCACACTACAGAATGCCTTCTCAAAAGTCAACCAAATCCGCCCTAGAAACAGAAGCGCTGGCGATAAACATTGCCAGCTCAATACGCCCTCGCCTCAAAGGGGCTTTTGTCATTGCGCTCCAAGGGGATCTCGGGAGCGGGAAGACCACGTTTGCGAGAGGTTTTGCAAGGGGCCTGGGCATCAAGGGAAAGATTTTGAGCCCCACGTTTCTCATTATAAAAGCATACAAGATCCCTCTCGCAGAATCTTCTTTTAAGAGGTTTGTGCACGTGGACTGCTATAGGCTG
This sequence comes from Candidatus Wildermuthbacteria bacterium, assembly GCA_016177065.1. GTDB lineage: Bacteria > Patescibacteriota > Minisyncoccia > Minisyncoccales > UBA10102 > JACOVZ01. The sequence goes on from JACOVZ010000049.1 coordinate 9,158, forward strand.
AAAAGCCCCAAAGAGCTTTTGAGTCTTGGGTGGAAAGATATTATGGCGGATCCCAGAAATGTCGTGCTGGTGGAATGGGCTGATATGGCAAAATCCATAATTCCAAAATCCGCATGGCGGATTAGATTTTCCCATAAAGGGGGGAATGAGCGCGGCATTATGTTCAAGAGTTCAGGCTTGACGAAAAGCGCAAGAGCGCTACTGTGAAGCTTGGTTCTGTGTATTTCATAGAGTCGGTCTAACTATAACAGCTAGCTAGACCCGTTGGAAACTTAACTATACCTACACAAAACCATCCTAAATATAAGGAGTTTAGCACTTCGGAGTTCAGGTATTGACAAGGTTTAGAGTATGAGCTATACTGTATCTATGAAAAACACAACAATAGAGAGCGTTATTAAGAGAAAGTCTAGAGAGAGAAGTGTTGCGTACCCATCTCTGAACCTTGAGAGTGCTGTTGATTCTGTTGCTAAGCTCCGTTCAGCACTTGGTAAGGGCCCATATTCCCGCGAAGATGCTGCAAAAGCACTTGGTTATTCAGGGCTCTCGGGAGCTTCTGCGCGAGCTGTTGCCGCACTAGTGCACTACGGCTTGTTAGAAAGAAATGGGAACACTTATTTTACCAGCGAACTGAGCGAAGAGATTGTTCATCCCACCGACGATACTGGAATGAAAAAACTACGGGCACTAGTAATGGCCGCTAGAACCCCACGGTTATTTGAGCGATTGATAAGCAAGTTTCAGAGCCAGTCTTTGCCTGGTCTTCTAGAGAATATTTTGATGCGAGAGGGGGTAAGTAGCGGTTCAGCGAAAGAAGCTGCCACTACTTTTAAGGAAACTCTTCAATACGCAGGGTTACTGAAGAATGGAGTGGTAAGTGCAGTAGAACAGGTGACAGAGGATGGTTCAGAAATGCAAGAAAAACCCGAGCAGTCAGAGACTGAACGGGCGCGTATGAAGCAGGTGGGAGAAGAGTCCCCCTACAATTTCAGTAAGATGTATTCGTTCACCGATTCAGGAGAAGGGTGGGATCTTAAAGTTGTTTCCGAACGGCCTATCCCCATAGATACAAAAACAGCAATACTTGGGATTGCGGGGAAATTAGATATGCTAAATAGTGGCCAGGATGAAAAGAAAGAAGCAGGGATTGAACGTAAAGACGTACCCGGGCAAGATGGCAAAAGAAGAATTCAAAAATCTTGATATTCTATATGACTTACAGCAAGGATTTTGATGCTTGGAACGAAGAAAAAAAGAAACTGCAGGTAACCGAGCCTGAGCTCTTCTTTCATGAGCGGGAAGTGTGGTGGTGCAGGCTGGGAGTGAATATTGGATTTGAAGAAGACGGCAAGAATTCACAATTTGCTCGTCCGGTAGTTATTATAAAAACCTACAGCATTAATGCCGCTCTTGTTGTTCCTCTTACTACAACAGAAAAAACCGGGATTTATTACTTTGATGTTGGAAAAGTAGATGGGCGTGTCGCCAAGGCCGTGCTCTCCCAAGTGCGTTTTGTAGACAAGAGAAGAATGATTAACAAGGTTGATGTTATAAGCAAGAGCGTATTTGAAAAACTGCGTTCGGCTATTATTGCGATAAATCTTACATAAAAATTCTCCCCCGCCTTTTTAGGGGCGGGGGCGAGGCCGAAGCCATTTGTATCTATAGTATACCAAGAATTGTCAAGTGTTGTCAATGGGGGAACTTAGAGTAAGATGGGGATATGCCAGAAAAGAAAACCCTCCTTATCATTGACTCAAATTCGCTTATACACCGCGCATTCCACGCCCTGCCCCCCCTTTCAACCTCAAAGGGGGAAATGGTGAACGCGGTGTACGGCTTTTTGCTTGCGTTTTTCAAGGCGGCAAAAGAGTTCCGTCCGGAATACGTTGCGGCCTGCTTTGACGTGCCAAGGCCCACCAAACGGCACGAGAAGTTCAAAGCCTACAAGGCAAAAAGAGAAAAGGCTCCTAACGAATTGTACAGCCAAATGCCTCAGGTTAAAGATGTGCTGAAATCTTTTCATATCCCCGTGTTTGAAAAAGAAGGATACGAAGCAGATGACCTTATCGGCACCATTGCGAAACATGCCCATAAAAAGCAGGCGCATCCTCCCTTGAGAGTTGTCGTCTTGAGCGGAGACATGGATACATTGCAGCTCGTAGACGAGCACACCTCAGTCTATACAATGAGAAAGGGGATTCAGGACACTGTTTTATACGACACTGCCCTGGTAAAGGAGCGATTTTCCGGTTTAACCCCAGGCCAAGTTATAGATTACAAGGGCTTGCGGGGAGATCCCTCAGACAACATTCCGGGCGTCACGGGAGTTGGAGAAAAAACAGCAATTGATCTGCTCTTGAAGTTTAGATCAGTGGAGAATTTGTACAAAGAGCTTGAAGAGCGCACAGAGAAGGCAAAGAGTTTGAAGCCCAGAGTTTCAGAATTACTGAAACAGTACAAAGACCAGGCATTCTTAAACAAAGAGCTTGCAACGCTTGATAGAGACGCCCCGATTGATTTTCATATTAAAGACCTTGCGTGGAAGGATTTCTCGCTTGAAGAGGCCAAAACCAAGCTGGAATCTTTTGAATTCAAGACTCTTGTGCCCAAATTGCAGGAGCTTGTCTCAAAGCCCGCTTCTTCTCGCCCCCTGCTTTTCCAGGAAGAAGGGATAGCTTCCCGCATTGAGAGGCTGTTTGGGCAGGGAGTGTTTTCAAAGAAGATTTATGAACTTGAAAAAAGCCTTATTCCGGTTATTGCAGACATGGAAAAGATCGGCATTAAGATAGATGCTTTGTATTTCAAGTCTCTTGCAAAAGAAGTCTCAGGGGAGCTTAAAAAACTTGAGAGCCGCATATTTGAGCTTGGAGGAGTAGTATTTAATATTAATTCGCCAAAACAGCTTTCAGACGTTTTATTTCAGAATCTTTCCCTTGGGACAAAAGGAATCCGCAAAACCAGAGGAGGCTCGCTTTCCACTGCGTCTCCGGAGCTTGAAAAACTGAAATCTTCGCATCCTGTTATCGCGGAAATTCTTGCATACCGGGAGCTTGCGAAGCTTCTCAACACATATCTGGAACCGCTTCCTCTGCTTGCGGATTCTGAAGGAAGAATCCATGCGCATTTTGACCAGCTGGGAGCAGCGACCGGGCGCATGAGCTCTTCTGACCCCAATCTGCAGAATATCCCGGCGCAAGGAACCTGGGGGAAGAGGGTCCGCAAGGGATTTGTCGCCCAAAAAGGGTTCCAGCTCGTTTCTTTTGATTACTCCCAGATGGAGCTTCGCATTGCGGCCTTTCTTGCCAATGAAAAAAAGATGGAGCAGGTATTTCTTGAAAAAGGGGATATTCACCGAATGACCGCGGCAGAGGTTTTCGGAGTTTCTCCAGACAAGGTTACAGAGCAAATGAGGTATGAGGCAAAAGCCCTGAACTTCGGGATTCTGTACGGCATGGGGGCGCGGGGGTTTGCGCAATCTTCGGGAGTTCCGTTTGAAGAAGCCCAGTCTTTTATTGAAAACTACTTCCTTCGGTTTCCAAAGATAGCTGAATATATTGAAAGCACCAAGGAGTTTGCGAGAAAGCACGGATACGTGGAAACGATTTTCGGGAGGAAGAGATATGTCCCGGATATTGATTCTGCAACCCCTCAGATACGGGCTCAGGCGGAACGAGTTGCCGTAAACCATCCGGTGCAAGGCACCGCGGCAGATCTTATGAAAATGGCAATGGCGGCGGCGCACGGCAAATTTCAAGGTAAAGACTGCAGAATGGTTCTCCAGATTCATGACGAATTGCTGTTTGAAATCTCAGATGCTACGATAGATCAATTCATCAAGCCTATCGCAAATGCCATGGAGGTGATTCCAGCAAATGAAATTCCGTTGTTCGTGCAGGCGAAAGCAGGCTTAAACTGGGCTGAGCTTACTGCAAGATTATGAGATTCTCTCTTCAGCTTATCGTAGGATTCGTTGTCGCGCTCTTGCTTTTTGCGAGCGTGATGGCGGTGTATTTCGCGGCGTCAAACGAATTCACCCTGCCCCTTACCATCATAGCCATTATTAACATGGAGGCGGTTTTGTTCTTTGTTTTCTTGATCACGAGAGGGGTTCTGAGGCCTCTGGAGAAGATTCGCGCCGTAATCAAGAAAGTCGGAGAAGGAGATTTTGCGGTGCGCGTTGTTCTTGCCACAAACAAGGAGCTCCGCGAGTTCGCGGACTCCATCAACGACATGATCTCTCGTTTGCAAACCGCAAAGAAAAGAGAAGAAGAGGTTGAGAAGCTGAAAACCGAATTCGTTTCTTTGGCGGCGCATCAGCTGAGAACCCCCTTGTCCCAGGTGAAATGGACGATTCAGCTTCTGGGAGACCAAGATTTGGGCAAGCTTACCAAGGAACAGCAGGAGATTATCAAGAAGATGGGAGTTTCCAATGAAAAAATGATTCAGCTCGTGAATGATTTGCTCAACGTTGCAAGAATAGAAGAGGGCAGATACCTGTTCCAGCCTTCGGATGTCCAGCTTGAAGAGGTTGTTTCAGAAGTGGTACAATCATATAAGGAGGTTGCAGAGAGAAAAAAGATTCAGCTTGTTTCAGAGCTTCCGCCAGAGAGGCTTAAGAAGATTACGGCAGACAAAGAAAAAATCCAGCTCGCGGTCCAGAACCTCATAGACAACGCATTGAGATACACCAAAGAAAAGGGCGTGGTAAGCGTTCGGGTTCTGAGCAATGGCAGGGAAGCAGAGGTTTCTGTTCAGGACAACGGCATTGGAATACCCGAAGACCAAAAGCAGAGAGTGTTTGAAAGGTTCTTCAGGGCGCGGAACGCAAAAATGGTCGAGACTCAAGGAACAGGGCTTGGATTGTATCTTGCCAAAAACATCATGGAAGCCCACGGAGGAAGAATGTGGTTTGAATCGGAAGAATCAAAGGGCACGACATTCCACCTCTCGGTTCCTTTTAAGAATAACTAACGCCTATGCAAAAAATATTAGTAATTGAAGACGATAAATTCCTCAGGGATCTTCTGCTTCAGAAATTGGCGAAAGAAGGGTATGAATCCCTTGAGGCGCTGGACGGAACCCAGGGCCTGAAAAAGATACAAGAGGAGAAGCCGAATCTTGTGGTTTTAGACCTCATCCTTCCTGGCATGGACGGTTTTGAGGTGCTGAGACTCGCGAAAGAAAACCAGGAAACCGCGCACATCCCCCTTCTTGTCCTTTCCAACCTTGGAGAAAGAGAAGATGTGGAAAGAGCTCTGAAGCTTGGAGCCGCAGATTTCATGGTCAAATCCCAATTCACTCCGGGAGAAATAGTAAGCAGGATCAAGTCAATTCTCGGATAAATGCTTATCTTTTTATACGGGAGCGACACGTTGCGCGCCTCAAGAAAGATTCAGGAAATCAAAGAGGGCTATTTGAAGGCGAACCGCCAGGGGCACAACCTGCGCTTTTTTGATTGTTCAGCAGTTGGGGAGGAAGATATGAAGAGAGAGCTTGAAGCCGTATCTCTTTTTAAAGAAAAAAAGCTTCTCATTCTCAAAAATCCGCTTGCAAACAGAGAGCTCTCAGATCTTTTAAGAACTATGAAGAAGCATCTGGAAAAGACAGAAGATCTCCTGGTATTCTGGGAGGAGGGCCTGCTTCCAAAGAGCAATGCTTTTTGCAGGTTTCTTCTGGAACATGCCAAGACCCAGGAGTTTTCTCCTTTGTCTAGGGCATCTTTGAAGCAATGGGTTTTGAAAGAGTTCCGAAAACACCATACGGCCATTGGCGAGGAAGCGCTGGATTTTTTGGTTAAGAGCGAAGGTGATGATATGTGGAAGCTTTCCAGTGAAATACAAAAGCTTGCTGCCTTTGCGTTTTCCCTTGGCTTCAAAGTGTCTCTTGCGAATGTGCAGAGTTTTATCAGAGTCCAGGCGGAGTCGGATATTTTTTCAACCATTGATGCCCTTGCCTCTTCAAATCGCGCACAGGCGCTGCAGCTTCTTTTCTCGCGCCTTCAAAGAGGTGAGTCCCCCCTGTATCTTCTTTCAATGATTGCGTATCAGTTCCGGAATCTTCTTGAGATCAAAGATGCGCTGGACAAGAAACTTCCCCTGGGCAGTCTTTCTTTGCACCCTTTTGTTCTAAAAAAAGGGCAGGCGGCAGTTTCAAGGTTTTCTTTTGAACGGCTGAAGGAAATCTACGGGAAGATCATTGACGCAGATTGCGCAATAAAAACAGGGGAAAGATCCCCTGGGGTTAGACTTTCCCTGCTGGCAGCTTCTCTATGAAGCGAGTTTTTTAAGCGCTTTTGCAAGGCGGGATTTCCTTCTGGAGGCCGTATTTTTTTTGATGAGGCCTGTTTTTGCCGCTTTGTCCAATGCCTTGAACGCCTGAGAAAGAAGCCTTGCGGCATCCCCCAAGTTTTTCTTAGACAGTAGTTCCTTTTCCTGTTTCAAGATTGCCTTAACCTTGTTCCTTTGGATTAAGTTTTTTTCTCTCCTTTTTATGCTTTGGCGAAGAGCCTTTTTGGCTGAACTTGTGATTGGCATATGAATTGTTTGTAGCATTTCCTCTGGATTTTATCAAGTCGCGGAGCTTTGCCGCTCTCTCAAAATCCAGATTCTGGGCGGCCTGCCGCATTTCTTCTTCAAGAAGGGAGATGTCTTCAATGAGGGCGAATTCGTCTGCGACCTCCCTGCTTTTTGCTCCGAACGCCCAATCGCGTATTGGTTTTGATATAGCCTTGGGGCTGATGTGGTGAAGTTTGTTGTACTCTTCCTGGATTTTTCTCCTTCTCTCAATTTCTTTGAGAGCGGATTTCATGGAGCCGGTAATTGAGTCAGCATACAGGATGACGCGTCCCTGCTCGTGCCTCGCCGCCCTTCCCATTGTTTGAATGAGCGTAGTTTCAGACCGCAAAAACCCTTCCTTGTCTGCGTCTAGAATCGCGACCAAAGAAACCTCGGGAAGATCCAGCCCTTCCCTGAGCAAGTTTATCCCTACCAGCACGTCGTATTTTCCTTCCCTGAAATTCTTGAGAATCTCGGGGCGCTCCAGCGTTTTCACTTCAGAGTGAAGCCATTGGGATGAAATATTCTGCTGGGCCAGAAATTCTGAAAGCTCCTCGGTAAGCCTTTTGGTGAGCGTGACCGCAAGCACCCGCTCGTGCTTTTTGCTTCTCTTTCGTATCTCTTCAATCAGGTCTTTCACCTGGTGTTTTGTGGGGCGTATTTCAATTGCAGGTTCCAGCAGCCCTGTTGGGCGTATGAGCTGCTCAACAATGCGTGGCCTTCCCGCTTTTTCTGTTTCTTCTTCTCCGGGGGTTGCAGAAACATATATCTTCTGCGGGGTCTTTTTCTCAAACTCCTCATAGCGCAACGGCCTGTTGTCTATTGCCGAAGCAAGCCTGAAGCCATGCCTCACCAGCATTTCTTTTCTTGCTCTGTCTTGCACCGCCATTGCCCGTATCTGGGGGAGAGTCTGGTGGGACTCATCCACAAACGCCAGAAAATCTTTGGGAAAGTAGTCAATGAGCGTGAAAGGGGGATCTCCCTGGTTTCTGAATTCAAGATGCCTTGAGTAGTTTTCAATGCCGTGGCAGTATCCGGATTCCTGCATCATTTCAAGGTCAAAATTGGTTCTTTGCTCGAGCCTCTGCATTTCAAGGAGCTTGTTTTCTTGTTTAAGCTTTTCAAGAGATTCCTGCAGTTCAAGCCTGATATTCGCAATGGCAACTTTGAGTTTCTCTTCTGAGGCTACCCAGAACTTGGCAGGGTAAAGAGAATACTCTCCGTCCCAGTTTTCATACGCAGGGCTCAGAGAACTTCTGCTTTTTGATACCGCAGAAACACTGTCTCCTTCAAATTCAATCCGCACCATTTCTTTTCCCGTGACAAGATGCATTTCAACGCTGTCGCCCCTTACTCTGAACGTCCCAGGCCCGAAGTCCGCATCATTCCTCTGGTACTGGAGCATGGTGAGGTGGGAAAGGAAATCTCTTCTTCTGATGTTCTGCCCTTTCTTTATCGTGAAGCTCACTTTCTGGTATTCTTCCGGAGACCCAATGCTGTAAATGCATGAGACCGATGCCACGACAATTGTATCGGTTCTTTTCAGAACGTCTTGCACCGCCTCGTGGCGCATGCGATCCAAAACGTCGTTTATCTTTGCGTCCTTTTCAATGTAGGTGTCTGTTTGGGGAATGTAGGCTTCAGGCTGGTAGTAGTCGTAATAGGAAACAAAGTAATGGACTGCGTTATGGGGGAAGAACTCCTTGAACTCCTGGTACAGCTGAGCCGCAAGAGTTTTGTTTGGAGAAATGACAAGGGCCGGCTTCTGGAGTTTGGCAATAACATTGCACATTGTGTAGGTTTTACCAGATCCTGTCACGCCCAAAAGCACCTGGTGTTTCGCCCCAGCCTTGATGTTTTGCACGAGCTCTTCAATGGCTTTCGGCTGGTCGCCTGTAGGCTTGAATTTGGAAACAAGATTAAACTGCATTACAATGGAATTACCATGATCTCATATCTTAAAGGAAGAGTCTTTGTTAAAAACCCCGATTCCCTCATCTTAGTGGCAGGCGGGGTTGGATACAAGGTGTTTGCAGGGCCAAAGACGCTAGCCCTGCTTCAAGAGGGAGCAGAAGCTGAACTTTTCTGCTATCTGCATTTGAAAAGGGAAGAAACAATGGAGCTGTATGGAGTTTCATCCCTTGCGGCTCTTTCAATATTTGAGCTGATAAAAGGAGTGTCTGGCATAGGGCCCAAAGCCGCTCTTGCTCTTTCTTCCTTAGGGGAACCAGAAGAAATACGCAAGGCGATTGAAATGGGGGATGAGTCTTTCTTTGGCAATGTTCATGGGGTTGGAAGCAAGAAAATCCAAAAAGTCATTCTTGAGCTTACCGGGAAACTGAAGACGCTGAAAGGAGACCGCAAGATTGAGGCAAAAGACAAGGATCTTCTTGACGCTTTGCAGGCCTTAGGATTCCCTTTGCAAAGAGCAAAGTCTGCTGTTTCAAGAATTCCCAAGGAAATCCAAAGTCCTGAGCATCGCATGAAGGAAGCCTTAAAGCTTGCGAGGAGATAGATATTGACAAGACACATCCAGGGCGATATTCTGGATTAAACTCTTCCTTTTGTTTTTGCAAAAGCAAGGTAGCACTTTGAAAGGGGGTGAGATAAGCAAGGTATCCGGCGGTATTCACAGAAAAACACCAAAGGAGGCGTCTCGTGCAAGTCAAGATGTTCTTGAGAATGCTCATAGCGCTTGCTATGGGTATATTCGCGATGTTTCTAGGGCCTCCAGAGTTGGCCCTCAGCGCTCTGATCCGTGGCATAAAAGGCATTTCCTTCTTCGCCGGGCCGGTTACCAGGAGAGGCAGAGTACTGGGATTCCTCAGCGTAATTCCCGGTATGTTGCTGATCATCCCGACGTTTGCCTTAAACTTAATTCTTCGACACGCGCACCAGGCCCACTTTAACGTCATCTCCATCGTTCCTGATGTGCCTAAAATCATGCTGGCTTGGCTGAAGGCGAGGGCCGACCTCATTGGACTTGCTCTTGGCATTCAGCATTTATTCACCAACACCTGCGACATCACTGGGCCATTGGGCTCTGGAGGGAAGCCTGTTCAAACGGATGAAGGGAAGGCATTGAACCTTTCTAACATCCGTAGCCACGCTCCGATTTCTGGCTTAAGGTTTGCGGCAAGCTAGCCATACGAGGTTCTTATTGGTTCTGCTAGAATCTTGCCACATACCGTAAAGAGGGTAGAAGATCTGCTTTGAAGCAACCTCTACCCTCTTTTTGTTGAGAAAAATTCTTGACAGCAAGAATGCAGGGAGATATTTTTAATGAAACTCTTCCTTTCGGGGAAAGGCAGAGGCTGTTCCAGAAAAGGAGGTATAAGTAGGCACTTCTCACAACTTCATAGCACCTCCTATGTATTGAAGCCCGGGACTGAGCTTCGTACGGTGCGAACCCAAAAGGATGGGAATGTAGATAATGCATTTCCATCCTTTTCTTTTTGCAAAGAGCTTTTTATGATAGAAATGTACTATGGTGAATATGCTCAGAAAACTTGCTCCCCGCTTTCTCCTCAGCTGGTACCACTATGCAATTTCTTTTCTTGGGGCGCTGTTTTTTAGATTCCCCTCAAGAAACTTGATTGTGATTGGGGTGACAGGCACGAACGGGAAGTCTACGACCGTGGACATGATCACAAGAATTCTGAAAGAGGCAGGGCTGAAAACAGCATCGCTTTCTTCCATCCGTTTTACAATCGGAGAGAAAGAGCAGAGAAACGCTCTGAAGATGACCATGCCGGGCCGTTTTTTTATTAAGAGTTTTTTGAGAAAAGCAGTTGGCGCGAAATGCACTCATGCCGTGGTTGAGGTTACCTCAGAAGGAATTCTCCAGCACAGGCACCGCTTCATTAATTTCCATACGGCAGTATTCACCAATCTTACCCCCGAGCACTAGGAGCGCCACGGATCGTTTGAAAAATACAAAGAAGCAAAA
>JACOVZ010000050.1 GCA_016177065.1 Candidatus Wildermuthbacteria bacterium
AGCTACCCAGCGGCCTTCCGTGGAAGTCATCACCGGTCTTATCAAGGCGAACATCACTGCCCGCATTGCATTCCAGGTTGATTAGCAGATTGATTCCCGAACCATTCTGGATTCAGCCGGAGCAGAAAAGCTGCTGGGCCAGGGAGACATGCTGTTCATTTCAGCTGAAGTGTCAAAGCCCAAAAGAATCCAGGGGGCGTTTGTAAGCGACAAAGAAGTGAAGAAAGTGGTAGCATGGATAGCAGAGGAGACCAAAGATATTGCAAGGCAGGAGATTGCCGAAGACGAGCTTTCCCAGAGCGTAAGCGCAATTCTGGACTCCCCGGATTTTGCAGAGGAAGAAGACGATCCTTTGTATGAAGAAGCCAAGCGCATGGTTGTTGAGTATCAGAAGGCTTCTGCTTCCCTGCTTCAGCGGAGGCTGAAGATAGGGTATGCGAGAGCCGCAAGGCTTCTGGATATTCTTGAAAACAAGGGAATCATAGGCCCGGCAGACGGAGCAAAGCCAAGAGAAGTGTATTCGCATCCCGGCATCAGCCAGGCCCCAGCTCCCATTGAAGAAGCAGAGGAAATTGAAGAAGTCCGGGAGGAATCCGAAGAAGAGAGGTCTCCGGAAGAAAGAGAAGAATCTAAGTGGTTCAGCCCGTAATTAAAAATATCCATGCCAAGAAAAAAAGAAGAAAAAAAAGAATCAGGGAATCTTGAGGAAGCCCTGGAAGAAATACGCCATCGCTTCGGGGAAGGGGCAATTATGACCCTGAACCAGGCAGCTCCTGTGAACGTGGATGTTATTCCAACTGGCGCTGTTTCCATAGATATGGCTCTGGGGGTAGGAGGAATCCCAAGAGGGAGAGTGCTGGAAATTTACGGGCCTGAGAGTTCTGGCAAAACCACTCTTGCCCTGCATGTGGTTGCCGAGGCCCAGAAGCAAGGCGGAGTGGCAGCCTACATTGACGCAGAGCACGCCTTAGATCCAGACTACGCAAAGAAGATCGGCGTTGACGTTGAAAAGCTTTTGATTTCCCAGCCAGATTCAGGAGAGCAGGCCCTTCAGATTCTTGAGACACTGGTAAGGTCCGGGGAAGTTGACGTGGTTGTCGTAGATTCTGTGGCGGCCTTGACTCCGAAGACCGAAATTGCGGGAGAAATGGGGGAATTCCAGATAGGGCTTCAGGCAAGATTAATGTCTTCTGCCTTGCGCAAGCTTTCGGCAATTGTCGCTAAGACCAAAACCTCGGTCATTTTCTTGAATCAAATACGCATGAAGATAGGCATCATGTTCGGCAATCCTGAAACTACCCCAGGGGGCCTTGCCTTGAAGTTCTATGCGTCCGTGCGCATTGAACTGCGGAGGGTGGCCCAGATCAAGCAGGGAGAGCAGATAACAGGGAGCCGCGTTCGGGCCAAGATCGTGAAAAACAAAGTCGCAGCTCCTTTTAAGACCTGCGAATTTGACATTTTTTACAACGAAGGAATCTCCGCGATTTCTGATATTATTAACACAGGCATCAGAACCGGAGATATTCAGAAGGCTGGAAGCTGGCTTCAGTTCGGAGACGTGAAGCTTGGGCAGGGAGCAGACGGAGCGAAGAAATTCCTTATTGAAAATCCTAAAGTCGCCAAAGAAATCAAGGAGAAACTACTTGGAGGTGGCGGAGAGAAGGCCTAAGTGCCTTGCCCGTTTCACGTTCTTTGCCACGCTTCTCTGATGCGTTGCGCAGAGGCCGCTTTTTGTTCTCTTGCGTATTTTCCCAAGGCCAGAAATGAAGCGCTTGAGAGTGGCGGTTTCGCGATAATCAATTTCGTTGATGTTTCTCTTGCAAAGATAGCATTCCATATATTTAGAACGGTATGTCTTTTACGTCTATTTCTCCCTCTTCCTCAATAATCGGTATCTCTTCCTCGCCCGAGGTAGTTTCGCCTGCTGGCGGAACGGAGGAGGGTTCTTTCTGTTTCGGCTCTTCTCCTGAAGCCTGCCCTCCGAATCCCTTTGGACCGAGCTGGATATTCTCTCCGATGATCTCGGTTCTGTATTTTTTTACTCCCTGCTGGTCTTGCCAGGACCGAGTCTGAATCCTTCCTTCCACAAACAGCATATTCCCTTTTCTCAGATACTGGGAGGCGATTTCAGCCAGCCTTCCCCAGAGAACGACGGAATGGTATTCCGCGGCTTCCTGCTTCCCTCCTTCTGCGTTCTTCCATGTTCTGTTGGTTGCCATTCTCAAAGAGCACACCTGCTGGCCTCCCTGGGTTGTCCGTAATTCGGGATTATCCGTGAGGCGGCCTATGAGAAATACTTTGTTGAGGTTCATGCGTTCGGTTCTTTAAAGATTTCTTCAAGCTGCTTATCAATTTCTTCAGCGCTCATCTTCTGCCCTTCCTCAGTTTGAGCTGCAACCGGATGCCTCAGAGGAGAGAAGGAAGGGATTCTCACGGCTTTTGGCTTCTGGAATTTAGTGATCATTGCCCTCAATACTGTTTTTTCTTCCTTTACTCTTTTTTCTAACCCTTCAATAATTTCTTGAGGCGCCTTGAATTTCAAGACTGCAATCACAGCTGTGTTTTGCTTTTGTATAGCAGAAGGAAGAAAAACATTCTTTTTGACATCCTGTTTTTCAAGGATTCCTCCTTTTTCCTGAATCAATGCCGCAATGCCCTGCAGAAGGCTGTTTTGAGCGTCTTCTGTAGTGTCGCTTTTGATAACAAGCGTAAGTTCGTAATCTTTCATGGGTCTCACTGTATCACAATATTCCAGTTTCCGTCAATGCTTGGTATGATGCTTGTATGGCAACTATTGAGAGGCTCATGTTCAGGGAATACGACATTCGGGGAAGAGAAAGCGATAAGGAGCTGAACGCTTCCTCTTTGGAGCTTTTGGGAAAAGCGTATGGAACCTTTCTTCTGAAAAAAGGCATTCATGAAGCAGTTGTCGGGCATGACAATCGGGCAACGTCAGAGGAGTTTTACAAAGCCTCAATAAAAGGGATTCTCAGCACGGGGTGCAATGCTATTGAAATAGGGCTTGCCACCACGCCCATGTTTTATTGGTCCCAGTATTACTTTAAGGCGCAGGGAGGATTAATGGTAACCGCGTCCCATAATCCAGCAGGCTGGAACGGGTTAAAGCTTGCGCTTGGGTATTCTGCAACCTTGGACCAGGAAGAACTGCAAGAGCTCTACCAGACTATTCTCCAAGAGAGTTTTTCAAAAGGCGAAGGAAAGATTATAAGAAAAGAAGATATTTTTCCCGCATACCAAAAAGATCTTCTTTCAAGAGTTTCTGGAATTAAGCCTTTCAAGGCGGTGGTGAATACGGGGAACGGAACCGCGGGATTCTTCGCTCCCCAATTACTGAAGGCCACGGGATGCGAGGTTGTGGAGTACCTTACAAACCCGGATCCTTCGTACCCGAAATACACTCCGAATCCCGCAAAAGTTGAGATGATGGAGGATACCGGAGCCAAAGTAAAGGAGGTTAAAGCAGACTTTGGCTTTGCGTTTGACGGAGACGGAGACCGCTTAGGCCTGGTTGACGAGAACGGCCAGAACATATGGCCGGACCGCTACCTCATTCTTCTTTCAAGGCTTTTGCTCCAGAAAAAGCCAGGAGCCAGAATTGTGTTTGACGTGAAAGTTTCCCAGGCGCTCCCGGAAGACATTCAGAACCACGGAGGAGTTCCCATTATGTGGAAAACAGGGCATTCCCACATTAAGAAAAAAATGCAGGAAGAAGGAGCTGCTTTAGGAGGGGAAATGTCAGGCCACATCTATTTCAAAGAGGGATACTACGGATTTGACGACGCGTTTTTCGTAAGTTTGAAACTGCTTGAATATTTTTCAAGCCAAACGAAAAAAGTTTCGGAATTGATTGCCGGAACTCCCTATTATATCTCTTCTCCTGCGTTGCATGCTCCTTGCCCTGATGATAAAAAATATCAGGTGGTGGAGGAGTTAACCAAAGAATTTAAGCGAGACTATGAGGTTATTGACATTAACGGAGCCAGAGTTTTGTTCGGAGACGGCTGGGGATTGGTAAGGGCCACCTCCAACTTGCCTGCTCTTGTACTGCGCTTTGAGGCTAAAACTCAGGAGCGTTTAGCTGAAATTGAGAAAATCTTCAGGGATAAGCTTAAGAGATATGATTTCGTGGGCCAAGAGTGGGAAAGCGCCTGAACTTACAGAGGAAGAAATCCCACTTTCTTTCGTACGTCTTCCATGGTGGATTCCGCAATAGATTGAGCCTTCATTCTTCCCTGCTTTATGATCTCATGTATATAGAGGTCTCTGCTTTTGAGTTCCTGGTATTTTTTTCTGAAAACCCCCAGTTTCTCAATGAGAAGCTCAGCTAAAGCTTTTTTGAAGATGGCGTATCCTTTGTTTTTGAATTTCTTTTCCACGTCCTTGGCTGGGATTCCGCCCATTAAAGAATAGATTGTGATAAGATTGGATATTCCGGGTTTCTTTTCGGGATTGTAGGTTATCTGTTTTCCTGTGTCTGTGACAGCCCCAAGTATCTTCTTTTTAATGGAGTCAGGGTCTTCCAAAAGGGAAAGCCGAGAATCTTCCGGATCAGATTTTGACATCTTTCTTGCAGGATCCTGCAAAGACAGAATCTTCCCTCCGGATTCTGGAACCAGAGGTTCTGGCACCTCAAATGTGCTTCCGAATCTTGCGTTGAATTTCTGCGCAAGGTTTCTCGTAAACTCCAAATGCTGAATCTGATCTTTTACAACAGGCACCGCTTTTGCTTTGTACAAAAGAATGTCGGCAGCCATGAGTATTGGGTAGTTTAAGAGGCCGGCATAGAGCTCGCCCTTTTGTTTTTTCGCCTTGTCTTTGTATTGAGTCATGCGCTCCAAATCCCCTAGAGGCGTGATTGTGCTGAGAATCCAGGCGAGCTCTGCGTGTTCTTTCACTTGGGACTGCACGAAGATTGAAGATTTCTCCGGATTAATGCCCAAAGCAAGGAGTTCTACAACCTTGTCAAAAGTCGCCTGTTTCAACGCTTCAGGATCCTGGGGAATTGTTATCGCGTGAAGGTCTGCGATAAAAAACAGGGATTCATGCTGGTCCTGGAGCTTTACCCAGGACTGAACCGCCCCCAGATAATTTCCAAGGTGATAATTTCCCGTAGGCTGGATTCCGCTGATAATCCTCATATATCTTCAGTATACTACACTTCAATGATCACAGGGAGCACCATGGGGCGCCTCTGGGTCTTCAGAAACAGATAATCTCCCACTTTGTTGCGCACATTATCCCTCACGTATATCCAGTTCACGGCTCCTCCGGTCCCCACGCTTTTGTTGACGGTTTCAATGATTTTTTTCCGCACTTCGCGAAGAAGGTCTTTGGACTCTTTCAGATAAATGAACCCTCGCGAAATGATATCCGGAGACCCCCGCACTCTGCCTGTCTGCCTGTCCACGGCCGCAATAACCACGAACATTCCGTCTTTGGCAAGGCTCTGCCTGTCCCGCAATACGATCTCTCCCACGTCTCCGATTCCAAGCCCGTCCACCATGACGTAGTTTGCAAGAACCTGCTCCTTTTCAAGGGCTATTTGGGTTTTCGTGACGCTCACCACGTTTCCGTTTTCCGCGACTGCGATGTTTTTCTCCTGCATTCCTGCTGTGATGGCAAGCTTTGCGTGATTCACAAGCATAGAAACCTGGCCGTGAATGGGCAGAAGGAATTTCGGCTTAAGAAGAGAGATCAGCTCCTTCAATTCGTCCTGGTTTGCGTGGCCTGAGGCGTGGATGTCCATCATTTTGTAGTGGAATACGTTGGCTCCCTGGCGGTACAGCTGGTCCTTCAGAAATTGCACGGTCCTTTCGTTTCCGGGAATCACGGAAGAGGAGAAAACGATCGTGTCTCCTTTCTGGATCCTGAGGTGCTGGTGCTCTCCGTTCACTATTCTCATGAGCACGGCTCGCTCTTCTCCCTGGGCTCCTGTGCACATGATGGTGATTTTGGAATCGGGAAGGCCCGCTATTTCCTTGCTGGAAACAAGAGTTCCCTTTTTCGCCTTGATGTACCCAAGCTGTTTTGTGATTTCAATATTGGATTTCATGGAGTATCCTTCAGGGCTCACTTTTCTCCCGTATTTTTCAGAGAGCGTGATAATCTGCTGGAGCCGGCTTATTAAAGAGGCGAAAGTTGCCGTGATGATCCTCCCCTTGGCTGATTTGAATATCTCTTCCAGATTCTCCATGATGACTTTTTCGGATCGCGAGTGATTGGGCTCTTCCGCATTGGTGGAGTCAGACATTAAGAGAAGGACTTTGCGATTTCCCACTTCCTTGAGTCTTTCGTAATCAGTCGGAGGATCGTTGACAGGGGAGTCGTCAAACTTAAAGTCTGAGGTATGCACAATATTCCCAAGAGGCGTGCTGATGATATATCCGAAATTGTCCGGAATGCTGTGGTTCTGCCTCAGGGGCTCTATCTCAAACGCTCCCAGCTTGAACTTTTTTCCGTTCTCCACGAGTTCTATTCTGAGCTTCGGCTGGTTGGGCACGTCTTCCTGCCGCTTCATGATAATCGCTTTTGCCAATGCTCCCGCGAAAATCGGAGGATTTCCAAGGCGCCCCACAATGTAAGGGACCGCCCCAATGTGGTCATAGTGCCCGTGCGTGATGAGTATTCCCAGAATGTCTTTTTCCCTTCCCTTCAGATAGGAGATGTTGGGGATGATGTAGTCAATCCCGGGCATGTCTTCTTCCGGCATGCGGAATCCCACATCAATGATCAGAATTTTCCTCTGGTATTCCAGGAGCATCATGTTTCTTCCGACCTCCCCCAGCCCTCCCAGGGGAATAATGCGCAAATCTCCCCTGTCTATGCGATGCGAACTCTCAGCCCTTTGGGGGCGCATGCTCTCCGCTTTCCTCACTGCTGTTCTCTCCATATGTGTGATGAATGATTGGTTAGATGAT
>JACOVZ010000055.1 GCA_016177065.1 Candidatus Wildermuthbacteria bacterium
CTGGGGAATTCTTCAAAGTCTTGACAGTGTTTCCTAAATTTGTTTTAATAAAAAAACGAACATGGCAGTTTCATACGAGAAAATCTCATACGAACTCATTTCAGATCTTGATCCCAGAACCCGCGACATCGTAGCCAAAAGATTCGGCCTTTCAAAAAGGGAGCCTCTTACACTGGATCGCATTGGCCAGGACCACGGCATCACAAGAGAACGGGTGCGCCAGATTGTTGACGATACCATACTGAATTTGCAAGAGCAGGC
The DNA here is from genome assembly GCA_016177065.1 of Candidatus Wildermuthbacteria bacterium. Classification (GTDB taxonomy): domain Bacteria; phylum Patescibacteriota; class Minisyncoccia; order Minisyncoccales; family UBA10102; genus JACOVZ01. The sequence continues at coordinate 262 of JACOVZ010000055.1, forward strand.
GCAGGGGAAGGGGATGAGGCAGGCGCAGTCGGCTTTTCAGAGATTTGAGGAAGCCTTGGAAAGAGAAGGCCGCTTAAAGAAAGAGGATTTGTTTGTGCGGAATATGGGGGGAGAGGATTCTGCTTCCCACGTTATCTTCCTCCTGAATTTGGGCGGTCAATTTCAGCGCCACAAAGAAACCGAAGACGTCTATCCTTTCTGGACAAGCAGGGAAGACATTATGAAGGAGGTTCCGAGCGTGCTGGAAGATCTTCTGGACTATTTCAGAAAGCGAAACGACGTTGCGCATCTTCATGAATTAAAAGAAGTGTACGAAGATCCCGAGTCCCCAAAGTTTTCTTCAGTCCTGGAGGTTTCAAAACACATTGCGCGCTCGCTGGACGGAAGGCTGGGGCTGAAGCATTGGCCTCACGTGTACCCAAAGACCATACGCGACAAGGCATACCTTGCTTTAAAGCACGCAGGAGAACCTTTGCATTTCAATGACGTTGCAAAGACAATCGGAGAAATTCAGTTCAAGCTTCTTTTGGAAAAACAGAAGAAGATTCTCCCTCAGACGGTGCACAACGAGCTTATCAAAGATCCCAGGTTCGTTCTCGTGGGAAGAGGCAAGTACGCGCTTGCAGAATGGGGGTTTCAAAGAGGCACAGTCAAAGACGTTATCTCGTCAATTCTGAAAAAGGAAAAGAAGGGGCTAAGCCGGCAGGATCTCCTCAAGAAGACCTTGGGCCAGCGCCAGGTCAAAGAAAGCACGGTGATGCTTAATCTTCAGGATCGGAGTCTGTTCAGCAAAGACGAATCCGGGAGATACCATCTCAAAGTTAACTAATGGAGAATATTGTATCTATCATAGCGGCTGTTCTGCTTCCTTTGCTGAAATTCCTTCTTCAATTTGCTCTTGCGTGGTGGTGGCTTTTGCTTCCTTTCGTTTTGTTCCGCATCTTCATATTCCAGTGGCTGTGGTGGAGAGTTGATCGTTATCTTTCATTCTGCAGGTGGACCCTGCTTGAAGTGAAAATACCCCAGGAAGTGGATAACCCTTTCAGGCGCATGGAATCTGTGCTGGCAGGAATCTGGCAGGTGAGAATAGGAGACAACAAAAGGGAGAAATGGCTGGAAGGAAAAGTTCAGCTCGGAGTTTCTCTTGAGATTGCTTCTATTGAAGGGAAGACCCATTTTTACCTGAGGTCTGAAAACGACGATATAGAACTTTTGAAAACATCCGTTTACGCGCAGTTTCCAAACGCCGAGATTACCGAAGTTGAAGACTATTCAAAGCAGGTTCCTTCCGATATTCCCAATAAAGAATGGAACGTGTGGGGGTCTGTGTATCTGCCCTTGAAAGACGACTGCTACCCGATTAAGACGTATAAGCAGTTTTTTGAAGAGCAGGCGACCACAAGCGAAGACGAGCCCATACGAGTTGATCCTTTGGGCCAGCTCCTTGAAGGAATGGCAAAGCTGGGCCCCGGAGAGCAGATGTGGGTTCAGATATACATATCCCCAATGAGGCCGAAAGATTTAAAGCCCTATATGGCCAAGGCCAAGAGCATAGTGGATAAGATCGTGCGGAGGCCTGAAAACGGGAAGCAAGCAGGCACAGTGAGAGATGTGGAGTCAGCAGCCAGTCTTCTCATAACAGGCAGCCCCTTGGAAGAAGAGAAGAAGGAACGAGAAGATTTGCTTCCTCCTGAAATGAGGATCACTCCTGGAGAACGGGAAATTGTGCTTGGCATTGAAGAAAAGATATCAAAAACAACGTTTGACTGCTTTATCCGCACCATGTACGTTGCCAAGAACGACATGTATCTCGGTGCAATGAAGGCAACCCCCATGAGCTACTTCAACCAGTTCACCACGCTTCATATGAATGGCATCGTGGTGGATTCAGACACGTGGACCAAGGTGCACACTGTTTCCACCTGGTTCCTTGATAAAAGAAGATTATATTTAAGGAGGAGAAGGCACGTGCGCTTGTATCGGGAGCGTTTTCCTCAGCCCTGGCCAAGGGCGGGAGGCAGTCTTCTTTTGAATATTGAAGAGCTTGCTTCTCTGTATCACTTTCCAGGAAAGCTCACTGCCCCAGGAGCTGAAGTCCCGAGAGTTGAGTCTAAAAGGAGCGAAGCCCCAGCCGGGCTTCCTATGGATTTTGATCAGCCATGAGCGACATCAATTTCTTCGGAGAAACAAATTTCCGGAATATCCGGAAAAAGTTTGGCATTAAGCTTGATGATCGCAGGCGGCATTTTTACGTTGTGGGGAAAACGGGCATGGGAAAGACCGTCATGCTGGAGAATATGGCCATTCAGGACATTCAAGCGGGCCACGGGACTGGGTTCATAGATCCTCACGGAGAAGCTGCTGAGGATCTCTTGGATTTTGTTCCCGAGTCCCGCGTCAAAGACGTCATTTACTTCAATCCTGCGGATATGGAGTATCCCATATCCTTCAACGTCATGGAGCAGGTAAGCGAGGAAAACAGGCACGTGGTGGTGTCAGGCTTGATGTCCGTGTTCAAGAAACTGTGGCCTGACGTGTGGTCTGCCCGCATGGAGTACATTCTGAACTACTCCATTCTCGCTCTTCTGGAAACCCCGGATTCCACGCTCCTTGGGATTAACCGCCTGCTTTCAGATCCTGAATACCGCAAGACTGTAATAGACAATGTGAAAGACCCTGTGGTGAAAGCGTTCTGGGTCCAGGAATATGCCAGATACACTCAGCGGTACGAGGTTGAGGCTACTGCCGCCATTCAGAACAAAGTGGGGCAGTTCATTTCAAATCCTTTGATACGCAATATCATAGGGCAGGTTCGCTCTTCCATTGACATGCGCGAGATCATGGACGGCCAGAAGATCCTCATTGCCAATCTCTCCAAAGGAAAGGTTGGAGAAGATTCGTCCAGGCTTTTGGGAGGCCTTTTGGTGACCAAGCTCCAGCTGGCTGCAATGTCCAGGGTGGATATTCCGGAAGAGCAGAGAAAAGATTACTTCCTGTATATTGACGAGTTTCAGAATTTTGCAACCGACAGCTTCACGAACATTCTTTCAGAGGCAAGAAAGTACCGCTTGGCTCTCATCTTAGGGCATCAATATATTTCACAGCTCGGCGTGGGAGACGAGGCAAAGGTGAGAGACGCGGTGTTTGGGAATGTGGGAACCATGGTCATTTTCAGAGTTGGAGCAGAGGACGCAGAGTTCTTGGAAAAGGAATTCAGCCCGGAGTTCCTCATTGAAGATTTCGTAAATCTCGGGAAATACAATATTTACGTGAAGCTCATGATAGACGGAGTTTCCTCGCGCCCTTTCTCTGCCTTTACCCTGCCCCCGACTTTAAAGCCGGAAGCTTCATTTAAAAATCAGGTGATTGAGTATTCAAGAAGCAAGTATGGAACTTCAAAGCAGAAAGTGGAAGAGAGCATAGCGAAGTGGACAGGAGCAGAGAATCTTGCGACCAAGTCAATGCCGCTCACCCAGCCCACAGGCTTTCCGGGACAGCAAACCTTGTATGACGCAATATGCTCAAACTGCAAAAAGCCGACCAAGGTGGTGTTTCCTCCAGACGGCAAGCGGCCCGTGTATTGCAAGTCCTGCAGAAGCAAGATTTTAAAGGCCAGGGAGGCTTCATCAGGAGTTCAGGCTCCGAGGCAAGCTCCGGCACAGCCGATTCCTTCTCAGCCTGCGAGAAAAGAAGTTGACAAAGGAGAGCTTCAAAAGGTTCTCAGAGAAGCTTTGCAAGGCAAGGCTCCAGAGCAGCAAAAACAGGAGCAGGTGAAAGAACAAGGCACTCTGAACCCCGGAGAAACGGTATATTTCAACAAATGAAGACAATACGAGATCAGAATTTCCAAGGCAAGAGGGTGCTTCTAAGGTGCGATTTCAATGCGCCCTTAGATGAGAATGGGAATGTTATAGACGATTTTCGCATTCAGCAATCGCTTCCCACAATAACGCATCTTTTGGAGCAGGGAGCCAAGCTTTTTTTAATTTCGCATCTTGGAAGCCCAAAAGGAAAAGTTCAGGATTCATTGAGTTTTAACCCGATCAGAAAGGTTTTGGAAAAATACCTGAATCAGCCCGTGGCAGAGGTTTCTTTCAAGGAGGCTGAAAAAATTGAAGGCAGTGTTGCGCTTTTAGAAAACATCAGATTCAATCCGGGAGAGGAGGAAAATGACGAAAGTTTTGCAAAAGAGCTTGCGTCATTGGGAGACGCATTTGTGAATGACGCGTTTTCCGCAAGCCACCGCTCCCACGCGAGCATTGTAAGCCTCCCAAAGTTTCTGCCTTCCTATGCGGGATTGCTCCTGGAAAAAGAAGTTCTTGCCTTGGAGCATTTTCTAAAACACCCCGCCCATCCTTTTGTCGCTGTCGTGGGAGGGAAGAAAGTTGAAGACAAGCTTTCTTTCGTTGATGCGATTTCAAATCTCGCTGATTTTGTGCTTATTGGAAATCTTTTGGCCCAGGAGATCGCAAAAAAGGGAACTGTTCTGAAAAACCCAAAGAAAATAGTTTTGCCTTTGGACGGATATCCCGGAGACGGGAAGGAGCTGGATATTGGGCCAAGAACAAGAACATTGTTTGCAGAAAAGATTAAGGACGCAAAGTCTGTGTTCTGGGCAGGACCTTTGGGCCTTATTGAGAAAAAAGAGTACGCAGCAGGTTCTCTGGAGGTTGCAAAAGCAATTATTGGGAGCTTTGCTTTCAGCGTTGCGGGCGGAGGGAATCTAAGCGCATTTCTGGGAGAATACAATCTCCGCGATAAGTTTTCATACGTTTCAACCGGAGGAGGGGCAACGCTTGCGTTTTTGGCAGGAAAAAAGCTTCCGGGGCTTGAAGCTCTGGGATATTATGCAGATTAAGAATCTTCTAAAAGCAGCAAAGAGAATACAGAAAGCCGTGAAAGCCAAGGAATGCATCATCTTATATGGTGATGCGGATATGGACGGCGTTTCTTCAGTTTTAATACTCCAGGAAGCCATAAAGAACGCTGGGGGAAGCGTTGCTCGGGTGTATTTTCCAGACAGAGAAAGCAACGGATACGGCATTAATGAGCATGCGCTCAAAGAGCTCAAGCATTTGGCTCCCGCGCTTTTGATTGTCATGGATTTGGGAATTACCAACTTTAAAGAGGTGAAGCTTGCAAAAGCAATGGGCTTTGAGGTTATCATTATTGACCACCATGAGATTATTGAAAAGCTTCCTGAAGCTGACATCATTGTTAACCCCAAGCAGAAAGGGGACAGATATCCGTTTAAGTTGTTTGCAGCCTGCGGATTGACGTTCCGCCTTGCGGAAGCTTTGCTCGGAGAAAAAGGTTCTCCGAGCGTCAAGAAAAGCATTCTTGAGCTTGCAATGCTTGGCACGGTTGCGGATATGATGCCAAGAGAAGAAGACAACCTTCAGATCATTGAGGACGGTTTAGCTCAAATAGGAAGCTCCTGGAGGCCTGGCATCAGGGCGTTTTTCAAGACAAAGGCTTTGGCAAAAAGAGAAAGCATGGGAGACAAGGTTTCTTACATCATTTCCGTGCTGAATGTCAGAGACATTGAGAATGAATTGCCAGGGGCGTATCGGCTTTTAACAATGTCTTCTTTGGAAGAGGCCGAAGCGCTTCTTTCAATTCTTGAGGGAAAGAACCAAGAGCGCCACAGAATCATAGATGAGATTGTAAGTACTGTTGAGAGAGAAACTTCAAAAAACCCGGAATCTGAGTTGATGTTTTACGGGGATTCTTCTTTTGATTACGTTTTACTTGGAGGAGCAGCCTCCATTCTTGCCAAGGAACACAGGAAACCCGTGTTTTTGCATAAAAAAAAAGGGGCTGAATGCGTGGGAAGCGTGCGAGCTCCCCATGGATATGATACAGTAAAGGCCATGGAGCATTGTTCAAAATTGCTGATTACGTTCGGAGGCCATCCTCCGGCCTCTGGCTTCAGAATTAAGACCAAGAATCTGAAGAAGTTTGAAGAATGCCTTTCTGGATATTTCAAGAAACACCATGCCTAAATTCATTGTCCGCACAGACGGAGGATCAAGAAGCAACCCGGGCCCTGCGGCTTTGGGGGCTGTCATTTGCAATGAAAAAGGGGACAAGCTCAAAGAGTACGGAGAATACCTGGGAGTGAAGACCAACAATGAAGCTGAATACCAGGCAGTGATTTTTGCGTTGAAGAAAATAAAATCCACGTGGGGCAAAGAGGAAGCAAAGAAATCCGAGGTGAAGGTTCTTGCTGATTCAGAGCTTTTGGTAAAGCAAATGACAGGGCGCTACAAGATTGAGAACGAGAAGCTCCAGCCCTTGTTTCTTGAGCTTTGGAATCTTCTGATGGACTTTAAAAAAGTGGAGTTCCAGGCAGTTCCAAGAGAACAGAACAAAGAAGCAGACCGTCTTGTGAATGAAGCCTTGGACGCAAAGTCTTCAAGCAAGCAACTCTTGTAATTTGTTTACATTAAACAAAAAACCCGCCTGAGGCGGATTCTTTGCGCTTTACCGCGTCCGTAAGCCGAATTCTGTTTTAGATGATCATCTATCTAAGCCCCTCAATTACTTTCGGGGTCAAGTCCTTAGCTTTCGCTCGGGACAATAGCGAGCCACCTTGCCAAAAGTTCCACATGAAAGCAGATCTTCTGGTTTGCTCTTGCACCTCGTCAGGATTTAGCCGATTCTCTCCCGAAGTTGCCTTCGGGACTCGCCCCGTCATTCAACGGGGCGGATTTGTCCTTTCGGGCAAATCCGTCTCTGCTCGCACCTTTAGGATTGCTCCCACCGGGTGTTGCCCGGAACGTTTCCCTTGATTGCTCTCAGGAAGGTGTTCGGACTTTCCTCCACGTACATATTACTGTACGTGGCGATCATCCGACGCGGTAAAGCAAAGATATTGTACCTCGTCCCTGAGGCTTTGTCAAATGGGAAAAGAGATGTACAATAGGCGAATGATTGCACGCATTCTTAATTTGCAGTCAAAGACTGTTGCTTTCGGAGCGTTCCTGCTTGCGGGATCTGCCTTGTTCAGCAGTGTTCTGGGGCTATTCAGAGACAGGCTCTTAGCTTCCCAGTTTGGCGCAGGGCCAGATCTTGACATGTATTTTGCCGCATTCCGCATTCCGGATTTCCTGTACGGGATTCTCATTATGGGGGGATTGAGCGCGGCGTTTCTTCCGGTATTCTCTGAATATTTCCAGAAAGATGAAAAGGCCGCCTGGAAATTTGCAGGGCAAATGCTGAATTGCATTGTGCTTGCTCTTGGAATAATTGCGGTGCTTCTTTTTTTTGCGATTCCCTTTTTAATTCCTTTGGTGGTTCCAGGATTTTCTCCTGAGAATCAGGCTTTTACAGCTTCTCTGGCGCGGATTATGCTGCTGAGCCCGGTGCTGTTTGGCATTTCAGCTTTGCTGTCTTCCTTGCTGCAGTACTTTAACAGGTTCCTTGCCTACGCTTTAGCTCCCATACTGTACAATGTTGGGATTATTTTGGGAATTCTTTTTCTTGTTCCGCGTTTTGGCTTGCCAGGGCTTGCTTTTGGCGTAGTGGGAGGAGCTTTGCTCCATATGTCTATTCAGGTTGCGCCTGCTTTTTCTTCAGGATTCCGTTTCTCCTCTTTTTCGTTCTCTGAAAGCAAGGGGATTATGAAGGTGTTTGCTCTCGCGCTTCCAAGAACTTTCGGGGCAGGAGCAGCGTATTTAAATCCTGTGGTTATGACCGCATTGGCTTCTACTTTAACAGCAGGAAGCATTGCGGTGTTTTCTTTTGCAAACAATCTTCAGGCAATTCCCGTGGGAGTCATTGGAATTTCTTTTTCTCTTGCGGTGTTCCCGCATCTCTCTCGGGCATTCTCGGGGGAGCGCATTGAAGAGTTCAGAACTGCGTTCTCTTCGGCCTTGCGTCAGATTGTGTTTCTCGCGCTTCCGTTCTCCGCGCTTCTGTTCCTTTTGAGATCCCAGATAGTGCGTCTTGTTTTGGGAAGCGGAAAATTCGGCTGGGAAGATACGCGCCTTACCTCAGCCGCTCTCGGAATTTTTGCGGTTGGGATTTTGTTCCAGGCCCTGATTCCCTTTTTTATGAGAACCTTTTTTTCTCTGCACAATACCAAGATTCCGGCTTTGAGCAGCGCGCTTGCTCTTTTGATCAATGCGTCTTTTGCGTTTCTGTTTCTCCATGCCCTGCAGAATGTGAATTGGTTCGGGAGTTTTCTCCGTTCCTCGCTTCGCATTGAAGATATCGCGCCTGGAGCTATTATCGCCCTTCCTTTGGCTCTGGCGCTTGGCGGCATTCTGCAGTGCGTGTTTTTGGCCCTGGCATTGCAAAATCGCTCCATAGTGTTTTCCAAAGAGATCTGGACGGCGTTTCTGAAGATCGTACTTTCTTCTTTTGCCCTTGGGATTGGAACGTATCTTGCGCTTAGGATATTTGGAACAGTCTTTCCTCTAAAGACGTTCGCCGAGGTGTTCTGGCAAACTGTTTTTGCCGTAATAACCGGAGGGCTGGCGTTTTTCACCGTTGCGAGAATGCTCCATTGCAAAGAGCTTGGAGAATTCGCGCATTCATTTAAGAAGCAATTCTATGGGGAATAATATACGGAATTTTTGTATCATTAGTCATGTGGACCATGGCAAATCAACTTTGGCCGATAGGTTTTTGGAATTGACCGGAACAGTTGAGAAACGAAAGATGCGCGAGCAGTTTTTAGATCAAATGGATCTTGAGCGCGAAAAGGGAATTACCATTAAAATGCAGCCCGTAAGGATGCTGTGGCATCCTGGAGGTCCTGAACGAAGCGAAGGACGGGAAATCGTCTTGAACCTTATTGACACCCCGGGCCACGCTGACTTTTCATATGAGGTTTCGCGGTCTCTGGCCGCGGTTGAAGGGGCAGTGCTTCTGGTTGACGCGACCAAGGGAGTGCAGGCCCAGACTCTTGCCCACTTAAGTCATGCTAAGAATCAGGGTCTCTTTATCATTCCTTGCATAAACAAGATTGATTCTCCTTTAGCAAGAATTGAAGAGACTGCGAGAGAAATTGAAAAGCTTCTCTCTGTGGACTCGCGAGATATTTTCCGTATTTCTGCAAAAGAGGGGACTGGGGTTAAAGAATTGCTTGATGCCATCATACAAAAGGTTCCTTCTCCAAAAGGAGAAGAAGCAAAGCCTTTCCGGGCTGTCATATTTGATTCAAGGTTTGACGCTTTTAAGGGCATTGTTGCCTTTGTGAGGGTTGTAGACGGAACGCTTTTGCCCAATGAAAGGTTCACGCTCCTTGGGACCCAAGCTGAGGGGGTGGTGAAAGAGGTCGGGTATTTTTCTCCCAAAGAGGTTTCTCAGAGTACTTTGCATTCAGGAGAAATCGGGTACGTTGCAACCGGCATTAAGGAGCCTGAGAAGGTGAGGATAGGAGATACGATTGCAAAGTCAAAAAACCTGGAAGCTTTGCCAGGATTCCAGATTCCAAAACCCGTGGTGTTCGTAAGCTTGTATCCCCAAGACCCCAATGAGTTTGACGCTTTAAAGGACGCTCTTTCAAAATTGAAACTGAGCGATCCTTCATTCACCTATGACGTGGAAGCGAAAGAGGCATTGGGCAGGGGTTTCAGATGCGGATTTCTCGGAGTTCTGCATTCTGAAATCATCACAGAACGCATCCAGAGGGAATACAAGATAGAAATGGTGGTTTCTAGGCCTTCGGTTGAGTTTTCCATTCTTTCAAATAAAGGGGAAATTCTTTCCGTGAAAACTCCTTCTGACTGGCCCTCTCCCAATGTCATACAATCCATGGAAGAGCCCTGGGCCCAGGTTGAAGTGATTGTCCCGGGGAATTTCCTTTCCCAGGTTCTCCAGTTTCTGAGAGGATATGAAGGAAACCAGCTTGGAGTGGACGATCTGGGAGAAGAGAAGTTTTTGATACGCAATGAAATGCCCTTGCGAGAGCTCATTGGAGATTTCCATGACAAGTTAAAAAGCGTGACGCAGGGCATGGCGTCCATGGACTACCAGATCGGAAGCATGAGAAAGGCCAACCTGGTAAAGCTTGAGTTCCGCATTGCAGGAGAAACCGAAGAAGCGCTTTCCATGGTGGTTCCTGATTCCAGGGCGTATCAGGAAGGAAAGAAAGTGGTGGAAAAGCTCAAGGAGGTTCTTCCTCCCCAGCTGTTTGAGGTGGCTCTCCAGGCAGTTGTGGGAAGCAAGGTTCTCGCAAGGGAAACTATCAACGCAAGGAGAAGAGATGTGACAGCCCCCTTATACGGCGGAGACTACACAAGAAAGAAGAAATTGCTTGAGATTCAGAAAAAAGGCAAAAAAGAGCTCAAAGAAAAAGGCAGGGTTACCATTCCTACCCACGTATTCCTGGATGTTTTCAGAACCTAAACTATGGCTATATACGGCTATATATGATTATATATATACGGCTATATATGATTATAATAATGGAGCAAGAAGAAAGCCCATGGTGCTCAATGCTATCATCAGCACCAGTATAGTCCAGATTATCCGCACAACTTTCTTATTCATAATCCTATGATATCAAATATCGCGTATTCGCGCAAAAAGAAGCATGCCTCATTCCAAAACTTCATTCTCCTTGGCGTATTCCTTGTGATTTTTCTTGGAGTGGTGGGAGCGCTTTTTATGCAGAATGTGCGCATTTACCAGAAACGGTCAGAGCTTCAGCAGAGAGAGAATGATCTGCGTCTGCAGATTGAACAGCTCCAAAATCAAAAGGCGGCATTGCAGTCTGCCATTACAGAGAATCAGACTCAAGACTATCAAGAAAAGGTTTTGCGGGAGCAAGGACTGTACAAGAAGCCCGGAGAGGAGGTAGTGACGGTTCTGCCTCCAAAGGATAATGGGGTATCCTTGCAAAAAGAAACACAGCAGAAGATTTGGTGGGATCCTAGGACGTGGTTCAAAGGCAATTAGTTGCCTTTGAAGGGTATTTTAGAAAATCTGTGATTTTCGTTAAGAAATACCCCGGTACATTTAAGAATTGAATCGCGAGAATAGCACAATGGCAGTGCGCTTGCTTCCCAAGCAAGTTATGGGGGTTCGATTCCCCTTTCTCGCTCAAGTGCAGTGCCGATGTAGCTTAGTGGCAAAGCAATGGTTTCGTAAACCATAGACGGCAGTTCGATTCTGCCCATCGGCTCCAAGTATTGACATCTTATATTGCTCTTGGTATACCTAACCTCGGTTGTTTACACGGGCGGATGTGGCGCAAAAGAAGCGCATCGGCTGCCCAGCCGGGGGTTGTAGGTTCAAATCCTATCATCCGCCCCATCGTCCCCGTGGGTAGCTTAACGGTAGAGCAAGCGAGCTGAATACTCGCTGGTTGGTGGTTCGAGTCCATCCTCATGGGGCCAAGAATATTTCAAAGAGGTTCTCTGAGAGGACCTCTTTTTTCTTTGCATTTTTTCTTTTTCAGGATACAATATATGTGAGTATGGAGAATATTGAAGAAACAATTAAAAATCTCCAGAAGTCGCTCCTCTCCTTGGAGGGGCGTCTTTGACCTTGCTGGAAACAAGAAGCGCGTCCAAGAAATTGAGGCATCCTTGCAGGATCCGGGATTCTGGGATAATCCTGAGAAAGCGGCTGCGCAGACAAAAGAGCTTGCCAGATTAAAGGAGCTTGCGCAAGGGTTGGAGGTATTGAAAGAGGAACTGACTGATATTACGGAGATTGTGGAGATTTCATCAAAAGATGAAAATTCTGTTTCTCAGATTTCAAAGCAGCTTGCAGGCTTGGAGGCCAAGATCAGAAAAGAAGAGTTCAAGACGTTTCTTTCTGGAAAGTATGACGGGGGAAACGCAATTCTCACCATTACGGCAGGGGCAGGAGGCCAGGATTCCCAGGATTGGGCAACCATGATGCTCCGCATGTACCAGAGATTCTGCGAAAAGAAGGGATGGAAAACAACTATTATCCATCAGTCGTTTGGAGAGCCGGGAGGGCCGGAAGGGAGAATAGGGACAAAACAGGCGAGCATGGAAGTGATAGGCCCTTTTGCATACGGCTTCCTTAAAAAAGAGCAGGGAGTGCATAGGTTAGTGAGAATATCCCCGTTTTCGGCAAAGGCATTGAGGCACACGTCTTTTGCCGCACTGGAGGTTCTTCCTGAAATTAAGGCCAAAGAAGAACATATTGAAATACGCCCTGAAGATATAGAGGTGGAAACAACGCGTTCTTCGGGAGCCGGAGGGCAGAATGTGAACAAGAGAGAAACTGCAATCAGGATCGTGCACAAACCTACGGGAATCGTTGTGGAATGCCAAACGCAGAGATCCCAGCAGCAGAACAGGGAAAGAGCGCTGGATGTTCTTGCTTCCAAACTGTATCAGCTCCAGGAAGCAGAAAAGAAAGAAGAACTGGGAAGATTAAAGGGCAAGGCTGTGTCTATTGAGTGGGGGAGCCAGATACGATCCTATGTTCTGCATCCCTATCACATGGTGAAAGACCACCGCACGGGCAGAGAGACTTCGCAGACCGAGGCGGTGCTTGACGGAGCACTGGACGAATTCATAGAAGCTGAAATTTCCCTGCTGTAATATATCCATGATCCATTTTCAAAAGATAGGCAAAGCATACGGAACGGAAAACATTGTACTCAGGGATGTGTCTTTTGAAGTGGAAGAAGGGGAGTTTGTGTCTCTGGTCGGGAAATCAGGAGCCGGGAAGACAACCTTGCTTAGGCTTTTTCTGGCAGAAGAGTTTCCATCCCACGGATCAATACTGTTTCAGCAGAGAAATGTCCACGAGATCCCGGAATCCAAGCTCCATGAGCACAGGCGCAAGATAGGAGTAGTGTTCCAAGACTACAAGCTCCTGCCGTTCAAGACCGCAGAGGAGAATATTTCCTATGTCATGGAAATTCTGGGAGCCAATGAGCAGGATATTGCCAGGGATGTTAAAGATGTGCTGGACATTGTGGGGCTTTCAGACAGGGCGCTGCATTTCCCCTATCAGCTTTCAGGAGGAGAGAAGCAGAGAGTTGCCATAGCCCGTGCTTTAATTCACAGGCCCCAGGTAATAGTTGCAGACGAGCCTACGGGAAACCTGGACCCTTACAACACCAAAGACATTATCCGGCTGCTTTTAAAGATCAATGAGCTTGGGACCACGACTATTCTTGCCACCCACAACAAAGAGGTTGTGAATCAAATTGAAAAGAGAGTCTTAACATTAGAAGGGGGAACAATCATTAGGGATCAGGAAAAAGGAAGATTCGTTATGTAATGCAAGGTATGAACTTTAAGCGCATTTTCAAATCAGGACTTGAAAAATTCATCCGCGAAAAAGGCTCTTCTTCAGCCGCTCTTGTTGTCATGATGGCTGTTGCAGGGACTGTGCTTTTTTTGTATATGCTTCAGGGAGTAAGCTCTTTTTCCATTGCGCAGCTCCAGGATTCTGTGGATATTTCCGCGTATTTTGTTGAGGATGCCTCAGAAGAAGACATTTCTGCGCTTCAAGACAAGCTTCTAGCTCTTCCAGAGGTTGCAAGCGCTCAATATATCACCCAAGACCAGGCTTTAGAGCAATTCAAAGCAGATCATGAGAATGATCCTGTGATTCTGGAGTCTCTGGAGATTATCGGAAAGAACCCTCTTTTAGCTTCGCTGAATATTAAGGCTTCAGACCCTTTGCAGTACCAGAACATTGCGAACTTTCTGGAGCAGGGGAATTACCCTTTTATTCAGACCGTTGATTACAAAGACAGAGCTCCTGTCATTGACAGGCTTTTGAACCTTATCTCCGGTTTCCGCGTTGCAGTCATTGCGTTCATGATTGGGCTTGCTCTGCTCGCGACGCTTGTTGCGTTTAACACCACGCGTCTTGCAATTTACAATGCAAAGGAAGAGATTGAGGTTATGAAGCTGGTTGGAGCTTCCAATGAGTTTGTAAGGGGGCCTTTCCTTGTGCAGGGAGCTATTGTGGGCGTTGTCGCAAGCTTCTTTGTGTTCATTTCTGCAATTCCTTTGTTCTGGATTTTAAGCCCAAAGCTTGAGTTGTTTCTCTCTGGCTTTAGCATATTTGGATATTTCCTTTCCCATTTCTTTTGGATCTTTCTTCTCCAGACCGCAGTGGGAGTTTTGCTCGGAGTGCTGTCCAGCATGATTGCGATACGAAAGTATCTGAAGGTCTAGATTTTTTGAGAGAAATGAGCTAGAGTAGCCGCATTGCCAGGTCTTCTAAAGGTAGGAAGATGGACTCTGAATCCATTAATCTAGGTTCGACTCCTAGCCTGGCAGCTAAGATTGGAAGTACCGAGGAGACCTAGCCTTTTTATTATGGGATAAAGGCCATGGAAAACATGCTGGTAGATAAAATTATACAGAAGGTACAATCACATATCGAAAAATTAGAGCAAAGACGGAAGACTGAACACGATTCAGATAAAAAGTTCCTCTTGGGAGCGCTAAGAAATATTCTCAGGCATGCCTTAGCGAATCTGTCTATTTTTTACTGCAAAGAGTTGCAAGATGTGCAGCAGTTGAACTATAAGACAAAAAGGGGCTCTACTATCTCTATTCCCCTAGATCGTACTTTCCTCGATAGATCTCTAAGACGACTTCTTATACTAGACATATGGGGGCAACTGGAGTTCTATTATTCTAAAAAAGTACCGGGCAGCGATAAAATGCTTGCGAGCGGAATAGTACAGTCATACTATCAGCAAAAAGGGGCCTCCGTGCCGGATGAAGTCACATTCATTCGAGAAACCAGAAACTGCCTTCATGGCAATGGAATATATAGTCCAAGCAAGTCAAGAATTGATGCTACAATTGACAGCACACAATACTCTCTATTACCAGGACAAGAGGTAGATTTCGTAGACTATCAGTTTATCTTGAGTACTATCAATACCACCTTGAACCTATTATGAATTCAGGGACAACAAAACAATCGATGGCTCTAGAACGCCTGATACTCTCTATGTTTGATGCTGTATCATATCCACTAACACATGAGGAGTTTTCGATCGTACAAATACCATGGTGGCATATACTAAAACGCCGATACTTTTCTAACTTGTATCGTACTGTAATCCTATACTTAGTTAAACAATCGATCGTAGATGCCTTCCCGGAAAACGCACCAGTGATACTTATAAAATTCCAAGAGATATTCAATCGTGTTTATCAAAATTCTCCAACATCACAAACTGCAATTGAAGCTGACCTTCTGCTATTTGATGAAATGACTGACAAATGGAAAAGTACAGATCGATTTCTGAAGTTGACTTCATACGTAGTAGACCAAATCGAAAAAAGTTCCAAGAGATTCGTTTATGCTGCTCAGCTTGCGGTACGCTTAGAATCAACGTATGAGCAGTTTGTTTCGATAGGAGATAAAGTAAAGCTAAGTGATGAAAACCTAGTATGCGAATATGATTAGCCCCGACCGAAACGGGTAGATGAGATGCCCTTTGAAAGCCTCAACATCCCTCTTAAAACCCAGGTTCTAGACCGAAGAAGTCAGCCATCATATGCTAAGTCAAGTGACCGAGACGCATAATCTTTGATAAACAAATCCATGAAATTAAAGTTATCCAAAGAAGAGGTTCAAGCGTATTGCCTCAAAAATCAATATGCAACTC
>JACOVZ010000056.1 GCA_016177065.1 Candidatus Wildermuthbacteria bacterium
ATGCCAACCGCAATTCCAAGGGTGCCGTTCAAGAGAAGCTGGGGAGCAGGAGATGGAAGAACCGCGGGCTCTTTTCTGGTTCCGTCATAGTTGTCTACAAAATCAACTGTGTCTTTCTCAATGGTATTCAGCATCTCTTCTCCAATGCGAGACATTCTGGCTTCTGAATAGCGCATGGCTGCAGCGGGATCCCCGTCAATTGATCCAAAATTCCCCTGGCCGTCAACCAAGGGATACCTCATGGAGAAATCCTGAGCCATACGAACCAGTGCGTCGTACACTGAAATATCTCCATGAGGGTGGAATCTCCCAAGAGTTGAACCGACCACGGTAGCTGATTTTCTGAACTTTGCAGTATGCGTGAGCCCGTCTTCATACATTGCATACAAGATTCTGCGGTGCACAGGCTTTAATCCGTCCCGAACGTCAGGCAAAGCGCGGGCCACAATAACAGACATTGCGTAATCCAAATAGGAGGTTCGCATTTCCTCCACAATTTCTCTGTTTTTCAGGGCCCCAATAGGGGCTTTATTGCTGTTTGGTTCAGCTTTTGCCATCTGTTAAGGCTGCAGCACAACTATTTTTATTCCGTCCTCTTCAAGATCTTTGGCTTTTATCGCAAGCTTTTCAACCGGCACCGCTTCCTTGGCTCCCATGATCTTCAAAAATCCCTCCGGGCCTTCAAGTTTTGCCTTGAGCTTTGGAATCGCGTAATGCATGGGGATGACAATTTTAGGCTCAATCTGGCTGACGATTGAGGATGCTTCCTTTGCTCCTATAGTATACACTCCCCCGACAGGGATCATTAAAACGTCCACGTCTCCGATGGCATTGAGCTGATCCGGGGTAAGCTCTTTCTGGCCAAGATCCCCCAAATGGCATATTTTCATATCCTCAACCTCAAGAAGATACATCGTGTTCATGCCCCGCTCTTTGCCCTGAGTTTCATCATGAAACGATGCAATGCCCTGGATAAACGCTCCTTTCACCTCATACTCCCCGGGATTCGCAATGACAAAAGGATCGCCCTTCACTGCTTTTTTGTTGTCATGATCCAAGTGCGCGTGGGTGATCAAAAGGATGTCTGCTTCCAAAGGAGAAAGCCTCAATCCTATTGCTTCCTCATAGGGATCAATGACAATTTTAACCTGCTCCTGCTTGGCTTTGGAGGCTGCAATCTGAAAACACGCTTGTCCTTTCCACGAGATTTGCATAGACATATTTTAGCACCTCTTGAAAAAGTTTTCAACATTGTGTAGACTAGTCCGTATGGAACAAACAGCGAATATTCAGAGCAAAAACCTTGTGGAAATAAAGCCTCTCAGGCTCGGGGAAATCGTGCAGGGAAAAGTGATCGGCGTCGGGAGATCTGCCATTTATGTTGATTTAAGCCCTCACGGGACCGGCCTTATCTACGGAAGGGAATTCCTGGAAGAAAAGGATGTTTTAAGGCAGGCCAAGATTGGAGACGTTCTTGCCGTTAAAATTGTAGACCTTGAAAACGACGAAGGATACATTGAGCTTTCCATCAGAGAAGCCGGAAGAGAGCTTACGTGGGACAAACTGCAGGAGCTCAAGAACACCCAGCAGCTTGTTTTGGTGAAAGTCCTTGGAGCAAACAAGGGCGGACTGCTTATGCAAATGCAGGGCATCCAGGCATTTCTTCCGGTATCTCAGCTATCCCAGGAGCACTATCCAAAAGTAGAAGGAGGCGATCCTTCCAAGATCCTGCGCGAGCTCCAGAAGTTCATGGGACAGGAGCTTGAGGTTGAAATCTTGGACTTGGACCCCAGAGAAGGAAAAGTGATCCTTTCTGAAAAATCCAAGGAGCGGAGCAAAATCAAAGAAATCTTGAGCGCGTTCAAAGTTGGAGACACTGCAGAAGGAGAAATCACGGGAATTGTGGAATTCGGGGCGTTTATGAGATTCCCCCAGGGAGCTCCCTCAGAACAGCAGGTGGAAGGGCTCATCCATATTTCAGAAATTGACTGGCAGATCATAGAAGATCCATCGCAGTTTCTTGCGGTGGGGCAGAAGGTAAAAGCGAAAATCATTGACCTTTCAAACGGAAGAGTTTCTCTTTCCCTAAAAGCGCTGAAAGAAGACCCGTGGAAAGAAGCCGCGAAAAAATACATAAAACTCAGCCAGATTCAAGGCAGGGTGACAAAGCTCAATCCGTTCGGAGCATTTGTGGAGGTGGAGCCAAAAATTCAGGGCCTCTGCCACATTTCAGAGTTCGGGACAAAACAGAAAATGGAAGAAGAGCTTACCGTGGGGAAGACCTATCCTTTCCAGATTATTGAGATCAATCCTTCAGAGCACCGCATGAGCCTGCACTTAATCAGACCCTCCGATTTGGCGGAAAAACCAGACGACGCCGCGCAGCCACAAAAAGAGCAGCAGACAGAACCGCAGCCAGAGAAGCAATAGCAAAGGGCTTTTGAAAAATATTCAGATGATTTTGAAAAGACTCTGCGGGGTCTTTTCTGTTTTCTTTAGAAATAAACGAGCTTTCGCTATTCTTTGCTCCAGGAGTTCCGCTCGCAATAAAGCTTGTCTGCCATCCTGCCTCATCGGCGGGCAAGCCGTTCTTTCTCTCCATGGTGTATTTGCCTTTGTTGTTTCCGGCTGGCCAGCCGGATATTGCGTCAATTGAATCAACGATTTCCCCTTTCGCATCCTTTAATGCAACAAGCTGGCCTGCGTTGTTAAACTTTCCCGCAAGATTGCCGTAGCTTATGTCAGCATGAGAAATCTTGTCAGAAGCTCCCATAACAAAATATCCCTTAGGAGGAATAGTTCCTGCCAAAGGAATGGAGAAATCAAGCTTGTCTCTGGAAAGCTCAACGCTCCACCCGTCTATTCTTAGCGATTGCTCGCTTACGTTAAAAAGCTCAAGCCACTCATATCTCCACCACTGTTTTTCATCAACGCCCTGCGCAGGGCCTCCCATCCACGCGATTTCGCTGATGAGAATTGACGGAACCACAAGGAAAAATCTATTCATACTCTCCACT
Organism: Candidatus Wildermuthbacteria bacterium; assembly: GCA_016177065.1. GTDB lineage: Bacteria > Patescibacteriota > Minisyncoccia > Minisyncoccales > UBA10102 > JACOVZ01. Next base: position 3,018 of record JACOVZ010000056.1, read on the forward strand.
ATACCTTGGCAGGAGAGAAGTTGACAAATAGAAAGTAATGTGATATATAACACCCAGCACAGGAACAGCTGAGTTTCTGAATATTTTTAGGAGGTGAAGAGGTGAATCCTCAAGACAAACGGTGCAAAAAACTAGTGGATGTCCTTTTTGCGGCCATGGGAGGACCGCAGATTGAAACGTTGGTAGGCCATCGATTCCCCGACGACGACGTATGGCTCTGCTTCTGGCTAGCAAAGAAATTCATGCCAGAAACCACAAACGCAGAGATTGCTTTTGTGAACGCGGGGGAATCCCTGCCCGGTTCAAACGGAGACCCTTCGGTCATCCACTTCGATACCGGGGGAGGCCAGTTTGACCAACACCATCTGGGGGACGTAGAAACAAGCAGTGCGGCGCTTCTCGCAGAAAAGCTGAGCGTTGCGCAAGATCCCGGCCTCAAAGAATTGCTCCTCATGGTCAAACGCACAGACAACGTGAGGCCCGTGGAACATACGAATCTCCATTACCTCATCGAGGGTTACCCGAGGTTGAAAAAATTCCAGACAGAAGGACGCATTGACTGGGGAAAAGTGCAGGAACGAATCTTTGATGACTTCGACATCATCTACGGCCAAGAGACCCAACGAACCCAAAGCCGCAGAGATCTCCAGAAGTATGCACGCTGGACCATCCTTCCCAATGAACTAAAGGTGGCGACTATCCTCTGGCACCCGGAATTAAGAGAAGCTGCGTTTGAGCGCGGAGCAGACGTAGTATTATGGACACGGGCAAAAGGGAGGAATAAGTTCTATGTGGGAATACAGCGACACCGAAAGCTCAAGGGTCTGCTCAGCCTTCGGGGTGTTGCCGTCAATCTAAGGGCGGCTGAAGCATCGATCAGAGAGATTAAGGTAAGGCGCGAAAATCTTGGGTATGTTGGGAGAGAGGGACCGGTATCTAACTGGCTTCTCCATCAAAGTTTCGGCCTTGTGGCAAGCGGAACAAAAAGCTGGAAACTCGAGAGTGATGAGTACACTAAAATCCATCCTCAAGACCTCACAACATTCACATGCGTTCCGCTTTCCGCCATCCCCGCTGATCAGATTGGCAAATGGCGGCGTCAGGAACCGCGCGCCACGTAACAACAAGGCCCCATCGCAGCCAGCATGGGGCCTTTCTATTTTCTTGAAATTCCCTCTATTTCTGCTACAATAACTCCACGATGAAAAATCTCTCCAAAAACATTGCTTTGGGATTCCTCATGCTCCTTGCAATAGCTGCTTTGTCATCGCTGTTTGCGCGGCCATTGCAGCAAAAAGAAACAATCGCGCTCACTCAGCTTGCGCGGGATATTAACGGAGAAAATATCCAGAAAGTTTCGGTTATCGGGAACAACCTTGAGATCACATACAAAGACGGAAAAACAGTCGGAGCAATGAAGGAAAGCGAGCTCGGCCTTTCGCAAACTCTTTTGAACCTTGGCGTGGATCAAGAGAAACTTGGAAATCTTGAAATTGCGCAAAAAGAGAAGACAGACATCTGGACCACTCTTTCTCCCATTATCTTTGTCATACTGCCTCTTCTTTTCTTCGGCTTCTTCTTTTTTATGATGTTCCGCCAGGCAAGAGCAGGAATCGGCCAAGCTTTTGATTTTACAAGATCCAAAGCCAGGCTTTTTGGAGCTGAAGGCCAAACGAAAGAACGGGTAACCTTCAAAGATGTTGCGGGACTCAAAGAAGCAAAAGAAGAATTGCAGGAAGTTGTTGATTTCCTGAAATTTCCCAAGAAATACCTCCAAATGGGAGCAAAGATTCCCCGGGGAGTGCTTCTGGTGGGGGCTCCCGGGACCGGGAAAACCCTGCTCGCCAGGGCAGTAGCTTCTGAAGCCGGGGTTCCGTTCCTTTCAGCTTCGGGGTCTGAATTCATTGAGCTTTTCGTGGGAGTGGGAAGCGCCAGGGTGCGCGACCTCTTTGGAGCGGCAAAGAAAACAAGCCGCAGCATCATTTTCATTGACGAATTGGACGCCATAGGACGGGCAAGAGGATCTGGATTTACCGGAGGCCATGAAGAACGGGAACAGACATTAAACCAGATTCTTGTTGAAATGGACGGATTTGAACGCAACTCTGCCTGCATCGTGATGGCGGCTACCAACAGGCCGGACGTGCTGGATCCCGCGCTTTTGCGGCCAGGACGTTTTGACAGAAGAGTAATGCTTGACCTTCCAGACCTTAACGACCGGCAGGAAATTCTCCGGATTCATTCACAGGGCAAGCCTCTGGATGCAAAAGTGAAGCTTCGCGAAATCGCAGAACGCACCCCGGGATTCTCGGGAGCTGATCTTGCAAATCTTATGAACGAGGCCGCCATACTTGCGGCGCGCAAGAACAAAACAGAGGTCACCCAGGAAGAGCTTTTGGAATCCATAGACAAAGTGCTCCTGGGCCCTGAAAGGAAAAGCCACATCCTTTCCAAGAAAGAAAAGGAAATCACGGCATACCACGAGGGGGGCCATGCCTTAGTCGCAGCTTCCCTGCCCCACGCTGACCCTGTGAGGAAAATATCCATCATTTCAAGGGGAAGAGCCGGAGGGTATACTCTAAAGCTTCCCACGGAAGACAAATACTTGAAGACCAAAACCGAATTTCTCGCGGATCTTGCGGTCATGATGGGAGGATACTGCGCAGAAAAGATAGTGTTCAAAGACATTACAACCGGCGCAAGCAATGATCTTCAGAATGCGTCTGAAATTGCGAGAAAGCTCGTAAAAGAATACGGAATGTCAGAGAAAATAGGGCCGGTTACATTCGGAGAGCGCCAAGCCTTTGGGTTTTTCCCGGGAGAGTTTGGCGAAAGCGAATCGTATTCCGAAGCAATGGCAAAAACAATAGACGGAGAGATCGCAAAGATCCTGGAAACAGCGAGAGCTATGGCAGAACGGGTTCTCAGGCATAAGCGCCCCACCCTTGATACATTGGCCAAAATTCTGATACAAAAGGAGACAATAGAGCGGGAAGAGTTTGAGAAGATTATAGGCAAGCAAACCAAAAGGGGCGCGTAGCTCAACGGTTAGAGCGCCAAGCTTATAAGTTGGTGGTTCTAGGTTCGAATCCTAGCGCGCCCACATTGGGCTCATAGTTCACCGGTAGAACGCTTCATTGACATTGAAGAGGTAGTAGGTTCAACTCCTACTGGGCCCACCATGAACCCATTGAAAATTCTCTACGAAGATGATACGCTGTTGGTTGTAGATAAACCGGCGGGAGTTGCGGTTTTCAAGGAAGGAGAAGAAAAAGGAACCACGGTTGCGGATCTCCTTCTTGAGCAATTTCCAAGCCAGAGGAACCTTGGGGAGCAACGCCGCTATGGAATTGTCCATAGGCTAGACAAAGACACTTCGGGAGCATTGCTCGTTGCAAAATCAAAAGATCAGTTTGAATATCTGCAAAAGCAATTCCAGGCAAGGAATGTTGAAAAGAAATATCTGTGCCTTGCAACCGGAAGCTTCAAAGAAAAAGAGGGGGTAATCAACGCGCTTTTGGGAAGGGCCCCTGGCGACAAAAGAAAGCAGAAAGGATACTTGCCAGATGATCCCGAGTCTGAGGGCAAAAGAGAAGCTCTAACCTTATACAAGGTTCTTGAAGAATTTCCGGAATACGCGCTTCTGGAAATAACTCCGAAAACAGGGAGAAAGCATCAGATCAGAGCGCATCTTGCCTTTGTGCATCACCCTCTTGCAGGAGACAAGCTCTACGGGTATAAAGGGCAGGAGGCCCCAGAAGGGCTGAACAGGCAATTTCTGCATGCTGAATACCTTAAAATTACCCTGCAAAACGGCGAAACAAAAGAATTCCGTTCTCCTCTGCCTAAAGATCTTGAAAAAGTCTTGCAATCATTAAGAAATACAAAAAACATATGAGCACAAAACTTCAGGCATTTGACAAAAAACACATGAAAGAAAACATCCCGGACATCCGCTCGGGAGATATTGTTCAGGTTCACCAGAAAGTAAAGGAGGGAGATAAAGAAAGAATTCAGGTATTTGAAGGCCTCGTGCTTGCAAGAAAGCATGGGAAGGGAATAGGGTCCACCATAACGGTTCGCAAAGTGGCTCAGGGAATTGGAGTTGAAAGAATATTTCCCGTTCATTCTCCAATGATAGACAAGATTGAAATAGTCAAAAGAGGGAAAGTGAGAAGGGCAAAGCTCTTTTATCTGAGAAGCGCAAAAGGGAGAAAAGCGAAGCTGAAATACAAGGATTTTGCGGTTGCTCTTGCAGAAGAGCCGGAGATGCCGAAAACAGAAACAGAAACCGTGGAACAAACTTCACAAACAAAGTAAACATGGGCAAGTGGCGCAACCGGTAGACGCGTGTGTTCGAGGGGCACATGCCGCAAGGCTTGAGGGTTCAAATCCCTCCTTGCCCACATAAAATTAAGGGGGCGGCTAGCTCAACGGCAGAGCGCTTGATTTACATTCAAGATGTTGTAGGTTCGAATCCTGCGCCGCCCACAAATCGTACATTGAAAACCGAACTGCTTGTGCTATACTATAAAGTAATGAGGAGGGATAAAGAAAAAGCGCTCGCTTTGCGCCTCAAAGGATACAGCTATAACGAAATTACAAAATTCCTTGGCACTCCCAAGGCAACACTTTCTGATTGGTTCACTGGACTTGTTTTGTCAGAGAAAGCTCAAGTGAGAATTCAACGGCGCGTTCATGAAGGATCTCTAAGGGGATTGATAAAGAAAAATCGTCTTCAAACCCATCAGGCTCGCCAAAACGCCGCGCGAATTCGTAAATATGCGAAAGAAGCAATAAGGAAACTTTCAAAAACAGAACTTCTTTTGATTGGAACGGCACTTTATTGGGCGGAGGGCTATAAAAGACCAATCTTCAAAAATGGGCAAGAACGTACATACCATAAAATAGGTTTTAGCAATAGCGACCCGCTCATGGTAAAAGTATTCATAAAATTTCTGCAGAACATTCTTGGTATACCGATTTCGAGAATTAAGGTCAGCGTTAGAATATTTCAACACATCAATGAAAGTGAAGCATTAAGATACTGGCAGAAGGTTACGGGGTTACCAAAGGAAAATTTTCAGAAATTTTACTACGGAATAAGTAAATCGAGCTTGGGTAAAAGACCATTTAACCGCTTGCCATATGGGACAGTTCAGGTTAGTGTAGGAGATACAAAAAACTTTCATAGAATAATGGGATGGATAGAAGGAATCAGTGAACGTTTTTTGTAATTTGATATGCCTGGGTAGCTCAGTGGTAGAGCGCAGCCCTAAACTCTTTGGGGCTTTCCGTCGTAAGACGGATTGAAAAATTGGGTGAATTCGGGGAACCTTAACTGGAATCCCGAGCCAAGCCGAAAAGGGCACAAGTTTTTCGGAAGGTGTAGAGACTAGCAAGTGAGTCCCAACAATAACCTTGCAAACAGCGCCCAACTCGCCTCTGGCGAGATGAGATAGTCCAAAACGGCTTCGGAAGAGGCTGGCGTCGGGTGTTCAATTCACCCCCCAGGCACACATTGTATACATAGTTGAACCTGCGTGGTATAGTTATGTTATATAACATAATAAGCCACGATTGTAAGAAAAGACAAAACCCAAGTTCTCCAATTAAGAAAATTGGGTAAAAGTTATAACGAAATTCAGGCTTCTTTGGGCATACCAAAAAGTACGCTTTCAGAATGGCTAAAAACAAGTGGGTGGTCCGCCAAGGTAAAACGTACTCTTATACAAAAAGCAAAAAGGGGTCATAAGATACGCCTCCAGGAGTTAAACAGTATACGCGGACAACATCTTATAAGATTATATCAGCAAGCTCGCCATGAAGCGGAGGATGAATTTAAAGATTTTAAGTTCCACCCTGCTTTTATCTCTGGAGTAGTAATATATTGGGGTGAAGGAGAAAGAACATCCAGGAATCTTATAAGGGTCGCAAATACCGATCCACTCATGATTCGCCTTTTTGTTAATTTCCTTCAGGAAGTATGCGGAGTTCCTAAGGGTAAAATCCGGGCTCATATATTGCTGTATCCAGATTTAAATTCGATGGAGTGCAAAAACTTCTGGGTCCAACAATCTTCACTCCCTCTAGAAAATTTTAACAAGTCCGTTCTCATAGAGGGAAGACATAAGACAAGACGTTTGCCATACGGTGTATGCTATATTACTGTTTGTAGTACATATCTTAAACAAAAAATGGATGTATGGTTGACTCTATTGCCTAAAGAACTTATAAAGAAGGAGTATTATGCGGGGGTAGTTCAGCGGTAGAACGTCTCGTTGCCAACGAGAAGGCCGCGGGTTCGAGTCCCGTTCCCCGCTCCACGTAAAATCACAAGGTCTTCTTACGCAAAAGCATTGCGTTGACCGCAACGATGACGGTGCTTGCTGACATAAAGAGAGCCGCAACAGCCGGCTGAAGCATAATTCCCTGAGACGCAAAGATTCCAGCCGCAAGAGGCAAAGCAATCACGTTGTACCCGGTTGCCCAAAAGAGATTTTGGATCATTTTTGCGTAGGTGAGGCGCGAAAGCCTAATGATTTTCGCAATGTCTCTTGGATCGTTGCGAACGAGAATAATGCCGGCTGACTCAATGGCTACATTGGTGCCAGCTCCAATGGCTATTCCCAAATCTGCCTGCATTAAAGCCGGGGCATCGTTGACTCCGTCTCCAATCATTGCCACTTTTTTGCCCTTTGATTGAAGAATTTTAACTTTCTCTGATTTTTGGCCGGGAAGCACCCTCGCAAAGTACTCATCAATGCCAAGCTCTTTTGCAACCCACTGAGCAACATCTTCTGAGTCGCCCGTAATCATAGCCGTATGAAGACCGGATTGTTTGAGCGAAATAATAGCCTCCCGCGACTCTTCCCGGATAATATCGGCTAGGGCGATGGCGCCGAGCAAAAGATTGCCAGAAGCAACATAAATGACTGTTTTGCCCTGCTGAGACAATGCATAAGTTTTGGTTCTTATCTCACCGGGGATTGATACTCCCGAATCTTCCATAAGGCTAGGATTTCCAACAAGCGCCGTATTCCCGTTAATTATTCCCTGTGCGCCCTTTCCAGCAACGCGTTCAAAGTTTTTCACTTCATGCAATGAAATGCTCTGCCTCTCTGCTTCCTGCACCATTGCTTTCGCGAGAGGATGCTCGGAATAAGCATTCACTGACGCTGCCATAGCGAGAACTTCTTTTTCATCAACGGACACCGCGGGGATAACGGAGGCAACGCCAAACTCTCCCTGGGTAAGCGTGCCTGTTTTATCAAACAGCACAATGCCAATGTTGCGAGCGGCTTCCAGCGCCAATCTTTGTTTTACGAGAAAACCGTTTTTCGCCGCCATATTCGTAGAGATGGAGGCCACCAGGGGCACGGCTAACCCTAAAGCATGGGGGCATGCAATCACGAGAACTGCCACGAGACGCGCCACCGCAAACGCCACTTCAGACCCCGCAAGGAGCCACGCAACCAAAGTTATGGTTCCCGCAAGCACGGCAATGACGGTCAAAAGGAGCGCGGCTTTGTCAGACAATATCTGAAGCCTTGATTTGGAAGACTGAGCTTCTGCAACCAAACGCATCACTCCGGCCAAAAAAGTGCTCTCCCCGATCTTGGAAACTCTGACCTTCAGGCTTCCGTCTCCATTGATGGCTCCCGCAATCACTTGGCTTCCAAGTTTCTTTTCTACAAGCTTTGATTCTCCAGTGACGATAGACTCGTTCGCTTCAGACTGCCCCTCAACAACATCTCCATCGGCTGGTATTTTCGCTCCTGGCCTAATCAGCACAATATCTCCGGCTCTTAGTTGCTGAAGCTCAATAATTTCTGTTTTCTCTCCCCGTATAACTTCTGCAGTGTCTGGCAGAAGTTTCGCCAGTTCTTTTAGCGCGCTCTGCGCCCCGGCAACGGCTTTCATTTCAATCCAATGGCCAAGAAGCATGATTGTGATCAAAGTGGCCAATTCCCAGAACAATGGCTTCTCATTCGCAAACACTGCGTAGAAACTCCACAGGTAAGCTGCGATTATTGCAAGGGCAATGAGCGTCATCATGCCAGGCAGAAAAGCCTTAAGCTCTCTCAATGCTCCTGCTAAAAACACCCATCCTGCGTAGAAAAAAACAATGGAGCCCAGAACAAGCGTCAGATATTCTGATCCAGAAAATCTCGGGGCTTCAAAGCCAAAAAAGAGCTTGGGCAGTTCAGAATAGGCAACAATCGGAAGAGTTGCTATCAAACTCACCCAAAACTTTATAAGGAACATACGCGTGCTGTGCCCCGCGTGTTTGCCATGCCCCTCGTTTACGGCTTCTTTCTTTTGCTTTGCCGACACTAAATTCATCCCGCACTCAGAACACATGCCAGGTTTTTCCTGACGCACCTCCGGGTGCATTGGGCAGGTGTATATCATCTCTGACTCTTCGTGCATATTGTGGCTATTATTCATATTATTGTTTTCATATTCGTCTTAATCGTTTCCATGTGATGTGCTCATAGATGCTTGACCAGATAAAACCGAAGCTAAGCGCAAACGCTAACTCTTCCAACGGAATACCTAAAATCAAAATTCCGGAAATATCTTTCAGATTCCACACACGCTCCACGTAGCCAGGATACAGGGCAATGAGCGTAAAAAAATATACAAAATAAATCCCTAAAAACATAAAGGCGCTTACAATCATTTTCTTTTTTAAATCCGGCCTGCAATACCAGGCAGAGAAACCGCCGACAGTCATTGCCATGATCGCTGAATGAAGGGGATTAAGAGAAGTAAAGATAAGTAGAAAGAAAAAAATTATCGGCGCAGACAACAAAGCTAAGAGATGATACTGGTGCCGGAGGGAATGCTGTTCGTGCTGTGTTATTCTCCTATGTTCAGAATGGAAAATTCGCTCATAGATTACAACGGCAATGCCTCCAATCCCGAAAGAGAAAATCAAGCTTTCAACGTCAAATCCAGTGCGAAGCGCAAGATCAAAAAGTGAAGGCGGGGCCCAATATTCTGGGACGAACATCGGCTCGGTAAAACCCAAAAGTGAGGTCCAAAGACTCACAATAAACATTTCTTTTCTGCTTTCCTTGCCTCTTAAGGAAAGATAAACAACTGCCCAGATACCTAAGATTATAAGACTCCAGACGAGCCAAGCATACTGTATATCAATCATTTTTTGCCTAAACTTTGGTTCAAACTTTTAATGGCAACTGGCGCCATTGGACTGTTCTTTAACTTGCTCTCGATATTTTTCCCTGCAATTTTCTGAACAAAACTTCTTGCCGTATCCTTCAGGATACTCCTTTTCCTTTTCAAGCTCCATCTTGCAGGTAGGACATTTTTTCTTGAAGAGATTGAACATGAGCTTCTATAATGAACGGGTTACTTTGTTTCCGGTGTGCAGCAGAATTTCTGGTGCAGCCAGACAAAAATCCAAGTCAAAATAAAGCCAATTACAAAGGTAATGGCAATTCCTCCAAGAAAAGTACTCGGGGTCACGCTGCTCTCAATTCCCACTCCCGTAAGTTTCACATGGGCTATGGCAACCCAGAAAGCAACAAACGGCTGAAGCGCGAAAGCCGCAAGGAACGCGCAGATCGCGTCAAACACTGCGAATACAACCCCTCCTATCAAAGCAATTTTATTAATGTTTTTCATGGTGTATCTTATTGGCTGCTTCTTCGACCTTTATTGTTTTCGTTTAGATAGCTGAAAAATTGAGGAAATCTCGCCAATCGCTTTTTTCGCATTGCCGGATTTCATTTGCTTTACCACGTGGGTAGCCAGATGATTTTTCAAAACAAAACCCTCAAAGCTAGACAGGGCCTCCTTGACGGCTAGAGACTGATGGAGAATATCAATGCAGTACTTGTCGTTCTCAACCATCTTCTCCAGCCCTCCGATCTGACCTGCCGCGATGCGCAGTCTACGCACTGCTTGTTTTTTTGCCGATTCCTTCATTGCTCCAGTATACCCCCTGGGGGTATTGTATGTCAAGCCCTATATCCCACATCCTCCGCTTGATCCCTGCGAAGGGGGCGTGATTTGACTCAGAATCTGCCTGTAGCCGGAAGCGCTTGAGAAATTGTACCCCAGAAGCTCTTTGGGACTGGTTTTGTTCCAATCAATTCCTTTTGAGTCAAGATACTGCGCAATGGCAAGGTAGGTGTCTGGGAACCAATACGAATTGACCTGCAGGGCCACCCTATACATCTCTTCCTCAGAAACTCCCTGCCCAGCCATAAGTTCAAGAAGCCCCAGCATTGCCATTCCATGGTTGCAGTCCGGGAAATAGGTTGGATTGTTGCAGCAAGGTCTGTAAATGTTCTTTGAAACATTCTCAACCAATGCTTGCTGTTCCTGAGATAAAACCACAAAAGAATACCTGCTGTAGTGCTCCATGACAGAACCTTGAGAAAGCGTCCACCCTCCGGTTGAAGCAAAGTTTTCAGCTCCCCCATAGCGCGCGTCCATCATTGGGCCTTGTTCCAAGATATCATTCTTGTTCGCAAGCCCAAAAGCCCAGAAAAGATTCAGAAGGAATCCTGAGTTTTCCTGAGTCATCACGATACTTCCGCTGAATTCTTCAGAAAGAAGCGACTGCTCGTATTCGTCCAGCCCGCCTCTTTGCCCGTATATGGATTCAAATTTTTCTTGATCAATGACTCCTGAATCTAGCATCTGTTTTCCAAGATCGTCCCAGACAATAGGCAGAAGAATCCCGTCTGCCGGAAGAACCATACTCTCAAGCTGGACTTGTGTAAGAGGAATGCTTGCTTTTTTGGTTATTTCTATATCAAAAAACTGAGGAAAGGCGATCACTCCAACAAGAATAGGAACAACCCAGTAATAAAACAGGGGTGTCTTTGCGTTGTTGTTTTCCATTCGTTTCATTTGGTTATTGTTGTAATGCGCAGCCGCTCTCAAGGGAAAGCTTCTGAATGCCCTGTTCTCCTTCAAGCCTCTTGCCGTCTGGGAAAATCCAGGTTGGGTATCCCTGGATATTCTCCTTGAGGCACTGCTGAGGATTGTCCGGGCATTCCACGTAGGGCACAAAACGGAATGATGCTCCAAATGCCTTCTTTTCGTTTTGGCAATGCGAGCACCAATCAGCTCCGTACATCGTGGCGCCCTTTTGCGCAAGGCACTGCGCAAACCCGTCCAGAACTGATGCAGGCTGATCTTTAAATCCTACAACCCATATAAAACCCACGGCGGCTGCACCGATAACGAGAATGGGAATAATGGATTGTTTCATGCATTCAGCAGCAGTTTTTCATTTTCTTCTCAAGCTCTTGGACCTTTGCGCTTTTTGCGGCGCTTGTGCGCGGAGCAATCAGGAATACCGCGGAGACCATCCCAAGCAATGCCAGGGCCGCAAAGAATACGGCCCACCATTGCGAAATCAGGCTGTATGCACCAATAAATCCCGTTGGGATGAAAAGAACTTTCCAAAGAAGCGGAGATTTTGAAGCGGACAGTTTCTTCTCAAGCTGGTAGGCAATGCCGACCACCGATCCTCCAAGCAGAATCGCAGGAATCATAAGATCTATCTCGTATCCCAAGAAAGAAAGCAAAAGCATCCAGGCCCAGGTTCCAGACACCCCGGCGCAAATAGGGCAAATCTGAAAGGGCAAGACCTTGCCGATCATCCAGACTAAGAGCGTGATGCCAAGGATTGAACTTGAGGCAATAACAATTTCCATAGCGTTTTATATGAAGAATATGATTGCGCCGAGTATAATCATAGCGATTCCGCTCCACAAACGCATTTTCTTCCCTTCTTCTTTCTGCCACATCCTGACCTTTTCTAAAAGGGCTGCGTCTGCTGCGGCAAACAGAATGAGAAGGAGCGGAAGGATAAAGATAAGGTTATACAGCACAAGATAGCCCAAACCCTTCACATACGTTGCTTGATCATGCAGAAGCCCCAAGACCATAAGATAAGGCCCTCCGGTGCAGGGAAACTCGCACAGGCCCACAAGCGCTCCCAGAAGAAAGGCTGTCGGGAGCGATGCCTTTTCCATAAGGTTTGCCATTGCAGAATGCGCCGAGCGCGGAATGCGGAGCTTAAGGGGAAATGAAGGGAAAAACTCATTGACAATGTTGATCCCTCCAAGAATTACCAGGAGCAGCGATCCCACTTTCGCCATAAAGTGCGGAGTGTTGAAGATATGAAGCGCCTGAAGAATGCCAAGGCCAATGAGAATGTAGGCAATAAAAATGCCCGCAATGTAAGCTCCCCCGATCTTCAGAATGCCAGAGCGCATCTTTCCTATGCTGAAAAGGAACGCAATCGTAAGAAGAAGAATGGAAAAGGCGCAGGGGTTAATGCTGTCAAGCAAGGCGGCGATCCCCACAAGAGGCAAAAGCCATTGCCCCTGATTGCTCATATTCCATAGGGCGGTCGTGCCAAAGGTGCCTGCTTTAAAAAGCAGCACCGACCCAAGAAACACAACGCCAATCAGAATGAAGATAATAAGTTTTTTGCTCATTGCGTTACGGGGTGACAAACGCGCTGAATCCAAACTCCAGATTCTGCCCCGCATTATTCTCTATGATAACAGTTCGCTGGATCTTTCCTACGCCAGCCGGGCCGTGGGCAGCCGGATCAAAGACAACTTCAACCGTTGCTTCCTCGCCCGGATTGATTGATTCATTGATCTTTGGAGTAAAGCTATGCCCAGGCATGCCATAGGGGCCAAACTGCTTGCCGCCTTTCATAAGCCACGCTGTTGTGCACATGCAGGAAGTGTACATTTTACCGATAACAACAGGGTCAGACCCCGTATTCTGCATTGTGAAGGAATGCTTCACTTTTCCAGCTGCCATTGATATTGAGCCGAAATCAAAATCAGCTTCTTTGACGCTCAGCACTCCGTTTCCGGGCACGGATAAAGACGCGGCGGTGTTTGGAGAATTTGGCCTGGCAATCCAGATGATGCCGCCTAAAGCCAAAGTTGCAATGATGATGGCAATAGTAGTTTTGTTCATGGTGTGAATAAGAAATTACGGATACAAAAAATCCCTCTGCTCAGGGAAAACGGCGCGCCATAAAACCCGTAAGCTTGCGGTTTTACGTCTGCGCCCTATGCAATATCGGGGCTATGCTCTTGAAGCTGAAGCCAATGAATGAATTTTCTCTGCCAGGGAAAAGAAAAAGATTCTGAGGCCTGGCTTGCTGTTTGAAACGCAAAAAGCGAAGAATTAAATTTCAGGTTCTGCGAAATCCGCATGCCGAATGCAGCCAGAAGCAAAAGAAGCGTCAGAACGACGGTCTCTCCAAAAATTGCGTTGGAAAAACTCTTGAGGATATCAAGATGAAAATCAAGAAATGCAGGCACTGCTTCTTTTTTCGGGCAGTCGGCCCCTTGGGCGGCAAGAGCAAAACAGCCTGTATGCCCATCGGCTCCGATATGATTGATCGCGAACACGCCGAGCACGGCAATGCCGAGAAAACTGCATACTAAAAGCGTTGTGAAAATGGCTTTCATGAACATTCTCAATATACCACAGCTCAAATGGAATGCAAAATCACAGCCAAAAACTTTTTATCCAAGCAACTCGCGCAGTTTTGGAAACTTTGAGCACACGGGCAAATTGGAACACCACTGCTCAAGCCCCCAAATTCTGCCCGAGCGCAAACTCCCAAGAACCAGCAGCGAGAATATGTAGACAATGTGCTCGTCAACCAGGAAGGAATGCGCGTTTGGATAGGGGAACTGAAGAATCGGAAGGTAATAAAGAAGCATGAGCAAGGCTCCCAAGATTGAGCTCAGCCTCAAGAATACTCCGAGGATAAGAGCTAGGCCCAAAAGAGTAAGCCCCCACTCATTCACGAAATTCGTAACTGGCAGCAGGCTTGGAGAAGCTAACCACTGGTAGAAATCTGCAAATGTTTTTGCTCCCTGCAGATATCCAGCCGAAGACCATTCAGGATCAAGCACTTTTGTAATCCCTGCCCAGAAGAACAGCCATCCTATTGATATGCGGAGAAGAAACAGCGATATCTTTTGAAATTGAGTCATGCGTCGTATCGCTTTACGGGCTTATATGCCGACCTTTCTTATTTTCTGCGCTATTTGAGAATTGGTACAGAAAAGATACTTTCGCGAAAACTCATACGCACCAAAAAATACTCCTGTAAAGAACAGGTCTCCCAAGATCGTATAGCGGAAAAAGGGCAGGGCAAGGTTATATGAGAGCATCAAACCTTGGAGATTATGGGGATACCACGGAGAAAAAGCCCACACTGCAAAGTTTGTTGCGAGATAGAACAGCAAAGCTCCTCCGATAGCGCAAAGCGCAAGAGCTCCTGCCCGCATCTTCTTTGCAGCCAGCATGCCAAAAGCGCAGTATCCAAGAATGCTGAGATAGACAACGGCCATGAGCTTGAAATCGTAGAATCCAATAACACTATCTGAAAACAGCATGAGGGCCAAGGGCAGAAATATTCCATACCAATGCTTCTTAATAAAATAAACTCCCACAAAGAGAGCAAGAGCTCCGACTGGCGTGAAATTCGGGACATGGGGAAACACCCTTACCGCAAAGCTTGAGAGGGTAATAACAGCAATAAAAAAATAAAGAAACCGAGAATTCATTTGTATGCGGGTTTTGGTTCTTTTATATGCTTTTTGTGCAATTCAAGGCGAGCCAAAGCGTACAAATAGCTGGAAAGGCGGTTGAGATACATCAGGATCTCAGGGGGCAGGGGTTTCTTCTTTGAAAGCGCAAACGCCCTCCGCTCAGCTCTTCTTGCTACTGCCCTGAGGTAATCCAGCCATGCTGCCTTTTCGTTGGCTCCCGAGATAACGAATCCGCGCTCAGGGTTAATCTTTTTTTCCATGGATTCAATCTCCTGTTCTAACTCTCTGATCTTTCTTTTCTTGAGCTCGGGACTCTGAAATTTCGGGTACAAAAACCATGCAATCTGCGCCTGGATAATAAACAAGCTCTCCTGAACGCTCTTGAGGCTTCGGGAAAGGGCCTTATCCTTTTTCACAGATCTCGCGAGCCCGCACAAACTATTCAGCTCATCAAGCTCTCCTAAAACTTCTAAAACAGGGGAATCTTTCGGATATTTCTTCTGTCCGATATGGGACTGCCCCAAATCTCCTTTTCCCGTGTAAAACAGCATTATGTGCAGCGGCTGAACCCGCATCCTTTGCAGCTGATGCACCCCTCAGACATGGTAAGCTGGGCTCCGCAGTCAGGGCATCCTGGCATGAGCCCAAAATCCGCCACGGAAAAATCTTTTTCTTCTTTGGCAAAAGCCAGCACCTCCTGGTTTTCCGGCTTTGCAACCACGGCTTCAATGTGATTGGAAAGCAAGGCATGCTCCTGAAGAATTCTTCCCATGGCGTCAGGGAGCGAAAGAACAGTTCCCTTGTCTGTGAACACGGGCATAGGGCCCCTGATGCCCTTCAGCTGATCTACGACCTCTTCTACCTTAATTCCAGATCTCAGGGTCAAGGATATGAGTCTGCAGATTGCTTCTGATTGCTCCTGGTAGAATCCTCCGGACTTTCCAATTGTGGCAAACACTTCAAACGGCACTCCCTTCTCATCGTTATTCACGGTTACATACATGTTGCCGTATCCGGTTTTCACTTTGTAGGTCTTGCCGGTCATGATCTCGGGCCTTGGTCTCGGAGCAAGCCTCTTTTTGTCCATGGGAAGATCTATCTTCTCCTGCGCCTTTACTGCTAGAGGAACTTCCGTGGGAGCAATGATGTTTTCCCCGCTTCCAAGATTCAGAATCTGAATTACCCTGCTTCCGTCGCGGTACACGGTATCCGCTTTACATCCAAGCTTCCAGGCTGAAACGAAACTCTTTGCGATATCTTCCCGAGTTGCGGAATTGGGAAGATTGATTGTTTTTGAAATTGAATTGTCCACATACTTCTGGAACGACGACTGCATTTTCATGTGGTCTTCGCCTGAAATATCCATTGCCACCACGAATACTTCTTTCAATTTCTTTGGAAGCGTACCCAGCCCCTGAATGCTTCCCTTGTCTATAACTTCTTTCATTACTTCGTCTTTCTCCGTTCTCTTGAGCTTGAGCTTGGCAAGCGCTTCTTCAAAGTATGTGTTGACATAACGGTACTTGTTGCCGTCTTTATCCTGTTTCACGTATGCCAAAGCAAAGTTCGGCTCAATGCCTGAGCTTGCGTCAAACATCATGGAAATAGAGCCAGTGGGAGCAACGGTCGTAAGGGCGGCATTGCGCATTTTCTTTCCAATGCCGGGTTCCTGCGCCAGAGAATGCGGAGCTTTCTTCTTTGCGAACACGGACTTTTGAAAATTTGGAAACGCCCCTTTTTCTCTCGCCAGTTCCTGCGACATCAAGTAGGCTTCCCTGTTAACGAACCTCATTACCCTTTCTGCCATCTCAAATCCCTCTTTGGTATTATATCCAATGCCAAGCTGATAGAGCATATCCGCAAACCCCATGATGCCAAGGCCTATTCTCCTGTTGTTTTTGGCGAGGTTTGTCACCTCTTGCACCGGAAAGTCAAACAAATCAATGACATTGTCCATAAGGCGAACTGCGGTTCTGGTGGCGAATCTCAACCGCGGCCAGTCAATGCCGGTTTTCTTTGCAAACGCCGCCAGGTTCAAGGAGCCAAGATTGCAGTTGTCGTAGGGATGGAGTGTCTGTTCTCCGCATGGGTTTGTGGAAGCAAGAGGGCCGAGATCGGGAAGAGGATTAGCCCTATTCCATGTATCAACGAATGCAATGCCAGGCTCTCCGTTCTGCCACGCGCCCTCAACCAGCTGATCAAAAACTTCTTTCACGGAAATATCAATCCCTTCTGAGGAGTATGCGGATCCGTTGGGATGGCGGAGCACGTTCCGGGGCTTGTACTCCTTGCCGTTGAAGCGGCACATCCACTTGGCGTCTGGTTTCTCCTCCAGAAGCTTCATAAACTCGTCTGTCACAGTCACTGAAATGTTGAAGTTGCGGATTGCTCCTTCCCGTTCCTTGCAATGGATGAAATCCAGCACATCAGGATGATCAACCCGCATCATTGCCATGTTGGCTCCATTTCTGCTTTGCTGCTTAATCGTTCCAAACGCCGCGTCGTATACATGCAGAAATGAAACCGGGCCAGATGCCGTTCCCTGCGATTTCTTGGTTGGGAACATCGCAGGCCTCATTTCAGACAAATCAAAACCAAGGCCGCACCCTGCCTGTTGCAAAAGAGCGGAGTCCCTCAATGTTCCAAAGATGCTCTCCATGGAGTCGTGAATAGGCATCACCACGCAATTTGCGATGAGCGAGGTTTCAGCTCCCGCATTTCTCAAAGTTCTTCCCGCCGGGGTGTATTCTTTTCTTGACATAATATCAAAGAATTCCCTGGCGATCTTTTCAATGTGTTTTTCGCTTTTGCCGTATCGTTTCTCAACCTGCGCCAAGGCGCTCCCGATTCTTGAAAACATGTCGGCAGGAGTTTCCTGATTTCCTTTCTCGTCAACCACGAGATAGCGCTTCTTCATCATCTTCAAGGCGTTCTCTGAAAATCGGCTGCTTACCGCGCTTTTCTCTTTTTTTGTGAGTGCGAACATACCGCCCGTGGACTTTTGCATGGTTGAGAAAGGAATTAGATGATTATTTGCTGTTTTTCAGGTGTTCCAGCTTTTGAATTTCCCGCTCAAAAGCCTTGGGGCTTCCGAACTTCCGATACACGGAAGCAAAGCGTAAATATGCGACTTTATCAAAGTCTCTGAGGTGGGACAAGACCGCTTGTCCTATCTGTTCTGAAAGGACCGTGTCCTTCCCTAGATCAAAGATGTCGTTTTCAATGCCTGAAATGAGCTTCTGGAACTGCTGTTCGGTGTAGGGACGCTTTTCCAAGGCCTTGCGAACCCCCAATTCCAGCTTATGGCGGAGGTAAGGCTCCTTGGATCCGTTGCGCTTGGAAACCTCCAGGCCTGCAAGCTCCATGCGCTCATACGTAGTGAATCTTCTGTTGCAGTGAATGCAGAGTCTTCTGCGCTTAATGGCTTTCTCCTGGTCTGCCGTTCTTGAATTGATTACGCGCGTTGTGCTTTGGCAAATAGGGCAGTTCATTCCATATATTGTATACCGATTACTCAATTCCATACAAGGAACTGGGTGCTTTCACAGTTGATTGTATCACCCCAAAACACCGTGTCAAACAGGATGCTGGGGATAAAAACAAACCAGCTATACAAGCCCTTGATTTTGCCAGAATGCCCTTTCTGCCCCAGCTCTTGACTTTCCCTGTAAGGTATGCTACATTGTATGAGCTCCCGCAGACGGGAGTTTTTGTATGAAAAACATATTTATGCCCAAAGCCTGCGTTGCAGTAGCCGGATTGCTCGCCTCAATCTTCCCCATAACAGGTCCTGGAAGCCGGGAAATTGTCAACGGTTCGGAGATTGTGACCGTCCAGTCAAGTTCACTGCTTCCCATAATCGCTCCAAACCCGGAATGGGTGGCTAATACCATTCCAGTTGTCCTCACGGCGTATTCTTCCACGATTGCGCAAACAGATGACACGCCTTTCATCACGGCGTCTGGAGCGTTTGTCAGAGAAGGGATTGTGGCTGCAAACTTTCTTCCCATGGGAACGAAGATCAAAATCCCAGACCTTTATGGAGATAAGGTATTCGTGGTGGAAGACCGCATGCATCCAAGAAAAAAATATCAGGTGGATATTTGGTTTCCAGACTACTGGGATGCTCTTAATTTCGGAGCGCAGTATTCAACCATTGAAGTTCTCGGAAGCTAAGACAAAGGCGGGTTCAAAGCCCGCTTTTGATTTTCCTGAAAATAGTCCGAACGCATTTTTTCGGAAAAGAAAAAGGGTTCTAATCCCTGAAGGAATTAGAACCCCGCAGCGATGGCTTTAGCCCCGATGTCTTTTCGGAACTGTTTGCCCTTGAACTTGATGCAATAGACTGCCTTGTACGCAAGATCAAGCGCTTCTTGGAGAGTGCCACCGGTTGCCGTAACTCCGAGAACGCGCCCGCCAGAAGTCCGAAGCTGGTCGCTATACATCGTACCAGCGTGAAAGACGACAACACTCGGAATTTTTTCTGCTTCACCTATGCCGGATATTGGGATTTCCTTTTTGTACTTTCCCGGATATCCTCCCGAAGCGAGAACGACGCAAACGGCAAAACCGGAATTCCATTCAATTGCAAGATCGGCGAGTTTTCCGTCAATGCATGCGTCCAACACATCAAGCAGATCGGTTTTGAGAAGACGCATATAGCTTTGCGTTTCGGGATCGCCAAATCTTGCGTTGAACTCAAGCACTTTTGGTCCCTCATTCGTCATCTTGAGTCCGGGATACAAACAGCCAGTAAACGGCTTTCCTTTTTTCGCAAGTGCTTGCAAAGTTGGACGAACGACCTGCTCGTTTACTTCTCGCAGTGTATAATCCGCAACCCATGGCACAGGCGCGATAGTCCCCATGCCGCCTGTATTCTTGCCTTTGTCGCCGTCAAAAATCGGCTTGTGGTCTTGCGCAGTGGGTAGCAGAATCGAGGTTTTGCCGTCACAAAGGGCGTGGATAGAAACCTCTTGTCCGTTCAGAAACTCCTCGACGATAACTTCATTGCCTGCTTGTTTGTAGGCGTGCTCAAGCATAATTTCTGCCAGAGCTTTCTCGGCTTCAACAAGCGTCTTACAGGGATATGCGCCTTTGCCAAGAGCCAATCCGCTTGCTTTTACAACAATCGGCACGCCGTGTTTGTGGACATAGTCTAAAGCACTTTCGTGCTTCCGAAATATCCGAAAAGGCGCGGTGGCAATGCCGTTATCCTTCATAAGCCGTTTGGCAAATGCTTTAGACGCTTCAATTTGTGCCGCGGCGCGAGTAGGCCCAAAAATCCGCAGACCGCGAGATTGAAAAGTATCAACCACACCGAGGGCAAGCGAATTGTCGGGACCGACCAGCGTCAGGTCAATGGAGTTCTTTTTCGCAAATCGAGCAAGTCCTTTGATATCTGTGGCTTCAATCGCAATATTTTTGGCAATATCGCGAGTACCGCCATTGCCAGGCGCGACATACAGCTTGCCGATACGTGAAGATTGAGCGAGTTTCCAGGCGAGAGCATGCTCTCTGCCACCGCTACCGATAATCAGAACATTGCTTACCATATTTTTTCCTCCTTTCTTGTTAAAGTGCGGTTTGCCTAATCTGTTCATACCTAACTTAATTATAGCCGAAAAATAAAATACGTGGTGCCCGGGGTGGGAGTCGGACCCACACAGCCTTGCG
>JACOVZ010000054.1 GCA_016177065.1 Candidatus Wildermuthbacteria bacterium
CAGTGATACGTTTTTTCTTTATCCATTGCACGCGCAACCCGAGGCATCAACACTGGTGCTGGCCCGATATTATTATCATCAGTTGTACACGATTCATAACATTGCGTTTTCCCTTCCATTCCCTTGTAAGCTGTATGTGAAAGAACACCCCGTTATTATCAAAACAAAATCAGTTTCATTTTACCGGGCATTGAAGCGGATTCCGAACGTAGTATTAATCTCTCCGCAGGAAGATACGCAAAAGCTTATCCAGAAAGCGGCTGGAATCATTACGCTCACGAGCACTATTGGCATGGAAGCAGTACTGGCAGGAAAACCAACATATGTACTGGGGAACGTATCATATGATTTTCATCCCGGGTGCATAAAAGTAAAAAACTTTGACGAACTTGAAGAGCAGATACGGCTTACCATGCAGGAGGCGCATGTTGGAAGCAGGCGAGCCAAAAATTCTTCAGAGCTTAGGAGCCTAAATCTGCGTTTTATAACTTCATATTTCCGCAATACCATTCCCGGAAATATAGTTTCTGCGAGCAGTAAAAATGACGCCAATGACTACAAACTTATCTGCCGGCATATCAAAGAGAGAATAGGATCTTAGGTTATGGAAAAACCCAGAAAACTTCTTTTTCTCATAGCAACTCTCTACCAAGGAGGCGGGGAGCGGGTGGTTTCAGAGCTTTCGCTTAATTTTCCAAGCGAGGTTGAAACAACTATCCTTTTGTATGAACGCAAAGTTTCCTATCCTTTTAAGGGCAGGCTTTTAGACCTTGGCGTGCCCCTTTCATTAAACTTTTTCTTGCGGGGTTTTTATTTTTTGGTGCGTTTTTTTAAGTTCAAAGAAGTGCTTAAAAAGGAACAGCCTGATTACGTGGTTAGTTTTGGAAACTCAGGGAATATGATGAATATCCTGGCGAATCCAAAAGCGATCGTCAGGATTGATCTTCCCATTGGAGAGAGCAATAAAGGATTTTGGGGGTTTTTGTACAAAGTTTTTGCGAAGTTTTTCCTTCGCAGAGCAAAAATGGTTATGTGCGTTTCTAAATTTGCAGCTGAAGAGGCCGTAGAAAGGTTTGGAGTTCCAAGGGGAAAGGTAAGGGTCGTGTACAATCCTGTTGATATCAATAAGATTCAGCGGTTATCCCAAGAACCCCTGCAAGCTCCTTTGGAAGAAATTTTTGAGCATCCGGTTGTGATTACAATGGGGAGAATCACCAA
The DNA here is from genome assembly GCA_016177065.1 of Candidatus Wildermuthbacteria bacterium. Lineage (GTDB taxonomy): Bacteria > Patescibacteriota > Minisyncoccia > Minisyncoccales > UBA10102 > JACOVZ01. The sequence goes on from JACOVZ010000054.1 coordinate 1,219, forward strand.
GCAGAAGGGTCAGCAGTACCTTTTTAGAGCATTTAAGTCAATAAAAGAGAGTATTCCTGACGCAAAGCTTGTAATTTTGGGCTCAGGCGAGCTTCAAAACGACCTTTCGCGGCTGGCAAAAGATCTGCGCATAGAACACGACGTGCATTTCCTCGGATGGCAGAAAAATCCCTTTTCATTCTTGGCTCGTTCAAGAGTTTTTGTGCTTTCTTCTTTATGGGAAGGGTTGCCCGATGTATTGCTTGAAGCAATGGCATGCGGTCTTCCTGTAATTTCTTCAGATTGCAGATCCGGGCCGCGAGAAATTCTTGCCCCAGCTACCGATAGCAATAAAACAGCAGAGGATATGGAGATTGCGGAATATGGGATTTTGGTTCCGGTGGCACAGGAAGAATTGCTGAGCAAAGCAATGATGCTGGTGCTTACCGACACGAATTTTGCTTATGAATTAGGCAAGAAAGCCAAGAAGCGGGCTGAGGATTTTCGCGTTGATAAAATTATAAAACAATGGAACTTTTTATTTGGGGATATTGACAGAATATAAAAAGTGGTGTATAGTATTAAAACGAGGAATTTACATTTTTATTGAAGGAGGGAAAAATGCCAGGAGGGCATTTCGTTACAGGACCTTTTCAATCTCATGCGAAGCGTTTGCCGGACGATATCTGGTTCTTGGTTCAGGATTCCATTGTTATTTCATGCGCGGACGCTCTCGTTATTCAGGTGTCGCCGCAAGCCGAGGCTTTTATTCTTTTGGGGAAGCGGACTTATGAACCCGCAAAAGGCCTTTGGTGGTGTATTGGAGGGAGGAAGAATCCAGGCGAAAGTCATGAAGAGGGGGCGGCGCGGAATGTAAAACGAGAGCTTGGAATTACAATCGATCCGCTTCGTTTTAAATTCCTTGGTTCTTATTCCTTGGTGTGGGCGAAAAGACGCCATGGACCCCAGGAGCACGGGGTTCACGATGATTCCAATGTCTCTGTCGTTTTTCTCACGGATGGAGAGAAAGGCAGAATCACGCCAAACAAGGAGTATTCGGAGGTCCGATGGTTCTCTATTCAGGAGATCCTTGGACAATCGTCAGAATTCCATCCGGCAATCGTGAAAATGTGCCAAGACTTCCTTGAGAAGTTTGGTCCAGCCCGCCCACCAATAAGGTGAGCGGGCTTCTCTTTTCTTTTCATGAATAATGGGATATAGTGGTTTCATCTGAAAATTCTATGGAAACAAGAAAAAAAGCGGTTATTACGGGCATTACGGGGCAAGACGGCAGTTTTCTCGCCGAACTCTTATTGAACAAAGGGTATGAAGTGCATGGTTTCGTAAGAAGGGCAAGCACTTTTAATAGGGGACGGATTGACCATTTACACGTGGGAGATACTGCTTCCCCCTCATTTTTTCTTCATTATGCCGAGCTCACCGATGACGGGAGCATTTTTCGGCTTATGCACAAGATCCAGCCCGATGAGGTTTATCATTTGGCGGCGCAATCTCACGTGAGGATTAGTTTTGACATTCCTGAATTCACTGCGAATACCGATGCAATAGGCACAGTGCGCATGCTTGAGGCCGCAAGAAATCTTGAGAAACCCGTAAAGTTTTATATGGCCTGTTCAAGCGAAATGTTCGGGAATGTGCCAGCTCCTCAGAATGAACAAACTCCGTTTCAGCCAAGAAGTCCCTATGCTATTGCAAAGGTATTTTCTTATCATTCGGTGCGCATGTACAGAGAAGCGTACAATATGTTCGCCTCAAACGGGATTTTGTTCAACCATGAATCGGAGAGAAGGGGGGAGAACTTTGTGACGAGAAAAATTACCTTAGGCGCGGCAAAGATAAAAGCCGGCCTTGAAAAGAAAATATATCTTGGGAATCTGGAGGCAAAGCGCGACTGGGGCTATGCTCCAGAATACGTGGAGGCAATGTGGAAGATTTTACAGCATGAAAAGCCGGATGATTTTGTCATTGCAACCGGAGAAACGCACTCAGTCAAGGAATTCCTGGAGGCTGTATTCTCTTATGCGGGGCTTGGCGACTGGAGGCCGTATGTGGAAATTGATCCTCGTTTTTACAGGCCGGTTGAGGTAAATCTTCTCCAAGGAGATACGAGCAAGGCGAAAAAAGTTTTAGG